>JALXCS010000185.1:14206-19250 GCA_026990815.1 Methylomonas sp.
TATACTTTCTGAAAAATGGCGCACTTCGAAGGAGAAACTTCGAACCGCCTTTTCCAGACATTAGAGGAATGGAATGAGTTTCTCAAGAAATATGCGCCATTCTTCTCCTTTTTCGCCCAGACTGACCTTTGAAGAGCGTGCAGCCTTGGAGCAATCGGCTGGAACACAGCCATTGGGTCATATATCCGCTCCAAGCTCTTCGGCGGCGAAGAAAAGTCGCGTAGAAAACGCACACGCACAAAAAAACCACTAAAAGACGAAAAAGCCCTGGGTAAACTGTTGGGCAAATTGGGTGAATCCCGCCTTGCCAGCAATATCAATCAACTCGCCAAAGCTGCTAATTCTGGCTCACTCCCCGTTACGCCGGATACCCTATGTGTCAGCCTAGTTGTCGCCTTCCAGCGTAACCGCCAGGAAAAAGACGAGCTGATTTTCAAGCATATCCAGCAACGCCAGCAAATGAGCCTGCGCCAGCGCAGTGAAATCCACACCCACGAGCTGGAAATCGAGCTGTTGCGCCAGGATATTCAGGACTATCGCAATCTCAAAACCGATAAGCCTTCCAAGCTCAGGGGAGAATTTCGAAAGGCATCTGAAAAGGCCAGTAAATCCAGAAAACCCAAGAGGATTCGGGATAAAAACCAAGATCGCGGCGGTTATGAGCCGGAAATCTAATGTCCCTTAAATGGCTATTCCCAGGCTTTAAAGGACAGAACCCAGATTAAAGGACACATAAAACGGCAGTAACTCTATCAGCAAACACTTTATTCCTGGATATCTGGAATATTATGCTTTTTCTTATAGCATCAAGAATGATCTATAAATAGACCATAAAAATACATTATGGTCTATTTATAGATCATTTTATACTTGCTGAATCGGCCAAAGACTGATATTATGACTCATGCATAGATCATATAAAGGCTATATGATCCACGCAGAGATCAAAAGAAAGAAACCAAAGGAAAACCATGCCCAAAGTAACAACACGCACCTATTCCCGCTATAGCCTTGAGGCTATCACCCTGCTTGGCAAACTCATTCGTGCGGCAAGAAAAGAGCGCAAGATGACCGCGCAAGAAGTTGCCGACCGTGCCGGAATCTCGCGAGGACTGTTGCAGCGGATAGAAAAAGGCGATCCCAAGTGCGCGCTGGGAGCGACCTTCGAGGTTGCCACCATCGTTGGCGTAAAACTTTTTGACGCGGAAGCGACCACACTCACCAGACATATTCGCCAGATAGAAGAGAAACTCGCACTGCTGCCCAAGTCCGTGCGTAAGAAAGCAAAGGTTGCCGATGATGACTTCTAAAACCACTGACAAAGAAGCTTTTGTCTGGATATGGCTACCCGAAGCCACTGAACCCGTTGTTGCAGGAAAGCTTGAAGCTGACGACCAGGGCAATGTGCAGTTCAATTACGGTAAAAGCTATCTGGAACGTATTAACGCTAACCCCCCAGCAATTTCCATTTACGAGCCGGAATTGCCGCTTAAAAAAGGCGTATTGCCCCTGCTTGATGGGCTAACTATGCCCGGGTGCATCCGTGATTCCGCACCGGATGCCTGGGGTCGGCGTGTGATTATCAATAAAAAGCTCGGACGCAAAGGCAAAGATACGGATACCGACGCCCTAGGCGAGCTAACCTATTTGCTGCAATCCGGCTCTGATCGTATTGGCGCATTAGACTTTCAACGCTCACCCAGTGAATACGTTCCTCGTTTAGCTAACAACGTCCCGCTGGAAGAATTGCTGCAATCTGCCGAGCGGGTCGAACAAGGTGTACCGCTTACCCCTGAGCTTGATCAGGCACTCTTCCATGGCAGCTCAATCGGCGGCGCCCGCCCCAAAGCCCTGATCGAAGATCAGGGTGCAAAATACATCGCAAAATTTTCATCGAGTACTGACCTCTACAGCGTGGTAAAGGCTGAATATATCGCCATGCGACTGGGCGCACTCAGCGGAATCAATGTCGCGCCGGTAAAACTGGTTCAAGCTGCGCAAAAAGACATTCTTTTGATCGAACGATTTGATCGTGAAAAAACTGGCAAGGGCTGGGCACGCAAAGCCATGGTCTCTGCGCTCACGCTCTTTGCACTGGATGACATGATGGCGCGGTATGCGAGCTATGAAACTTTCGCCGAAATTATCCGCCATCGTTTCGATGATCCAAAAAAAACGCTCGAAGAGCTGTTTTCTCGTATCGTCTTTAATATCCTGTGCGGCAATACCGATGACCATGCGAGAAACCATGCGGCATTCTGGAACGGAAAAACGCTGAGCCTAACGCCAGCTTACGATCTTTGCCCTCAAGGACGTGCAGGCAATGAAGCAACACAATCTATGCTGATTTCCGGTACAAACAGGCTGAGCAACCTTAAATCCTGCCTTGATTCCGCACCCCATTTTCTGCTTTCAGAAGCCAAAGCCAAAGCCATTTTCGACAAGCAACGCGAAGCGATTGAGGCTAATTGGGAGAAGATCTGTGATGAGGCAAACTTAAGCACAGTTGATCGAAAGCTGTTTTGGAAAAGACAGTTCCTCAATCCTTTCGTATTTGAGGATTAACCTGGTCTTGAATCCTACCCTATCGGCAATTTCGGCAACCCAAGCTCTTCCAAAAACTTATTATGCCTACTGGTTGCAGTAACGATATTACTTTCGACAGCGACAAGCTCATCATTCACAGCCTGTAAGTCAATTTGTTTTTCCGGCTCGGCTGTACTGACATATCTGGAAATATTCAGGTTGTAGTCATTCTTTTCAATTTCTTCCATCGAAACGCGACGCGAATACCGTTCTTCTTCCGTGCGGTATTGATAACACTCAATGATCTTGCTGATATGCTCAGGCAGAAGACGGTTCTGTCGCTTGCCTTTTTCAAAATGTTCACTGGCATTAATAAAAAGAACATCATCAGGCTTCTTGCACTTCTTCAGCACAAGAATGCAAACGGGAATACCTGTCGAGAAAAACAGGTTGGCTGGTAAACCGATCACTGTATCAATGTTGTTGTCTTTTAAAAGTTTAGTACGGATACGCGCCTCAGCCCCACCACGGAACAGCACTCCATGGGGCAATATGATGGCCATAGTGCCTTCGTCACCCAAAAAGTGAAAACCGTGCAAAAGAAAGGCAAAATCGGCGGCGGATTTAGGCGCTAGCCCATAGCTCTTGAAGCGAAAGTCTTCACCCAACGCCTCGTTTGGCTCCCATCGGTAACTGAAAGGTGGATTGGCGACAACCGCGTCACATTCCAGTTTCTTGGCGGGATTCATTTCATTGAGCAAATCCCAGTCATTCAGCAATGAATCACCGTGGTGAATCTCGAATTCGGAATCCTTCACCCCGTGCAATAGCATGTTCATACGCGCAAGGTTATAAGTTGTAATGTTCTTTTCTTGCCCGTAAATCTTGCCGATACCATGTGCCCCGAGCTGATGGCGCACATTTAATAATAACGAACCCGAACCACAGGTAAAGTCCAGTACATTGTTGAGCTTTTTCTTTTTACCAGTTGCCGGTTCCTGACTGTCCAGGGTGACGATCCCGGACAAAATGCTGGATATTTGCTGCGGCGTATAAAACTCGCCCGCCTTCTTGCCGGAGCCTGCGGCGAACTGCCCGATCAGGTATTCATAGGCATCTCCCAGCACATCACTGTTAGAGGAAAAGCCTGCGATTCCCTCGGCGATTTTGGTGATAATGGTGCAAAGTTTGGCATTGCGGTCGGTATAGGTTTTACCCAGCTTCTCCGAATCCAGATTGATCTCCGAGAACAATCCTTGAAAACTGTTTTCGAAAGATTTGTTTTCAATATACTTAAAACCCTGCTGCAATGTTTGCAAAAGATCATCGCTTTGCGTTCTGGCCAACTCAGCAATGCTGCTCCATAGGTGAGGCGGCTCAATGACATAATGCACTTTGCGGCGCATTTGCTTTTCAAAAGCGGGAACATCTTCCTGGTTGTTTTCATACCACAGGCTTAACGGGGCGCGTTTATTATCTCCCTCAAGCGCAGGATAATCCGATCCCAGTTCCTTTTTTGCTGCGGCCTCGTAATTGCCTGACAAATAGCGCAGGAAGAGGAAGGACAGCATATAATCCCGAAAATCATCCGCGTTCATCGCACCGCGAAGTTGGTCGGCGATATCCCAGAGGGTTTTACCCAGTTTGTTTAATTCTTGTTCGGTCATAATTGGGCAGCCTCTTCTAAAGTAGCGTTTGTCTGTTCTGCTTGTGGCGGGAATAGATCAGGATTAAAGCGATAATCTTGCATAAAGTTATTGAGTATCTTGCAAAATATCTCTTTATTCTCATCCAGCATCTCTACAGGCTCCAGCAAAGAGTAATTACCATGGCTCAAAAGCTGAATATAACGATAATGCAAAGCTCCATCTTCATCATTTGGCTCCTTTTTAAGGATGTCACCAATATGATTAAAGCCATGAAAAGTCGCTGTCTTCTCAATGATGCTGCGTAGAATTGTAAAGTGATAGGTATACAATTGGCCAGACTCAGCTACCTGATGGAGTTCCTTGAGCATGGCAACATGATAGAAGCGAGGCGTTTCTTTAGTATCACGCAGATAATAGCCGTCCAGGTTGTGACTGAGAAAGTAACGAATCGCTTTTTTCAACTCATTACACAGCACATTGAAAAACAGTGTGTGGTGTGAAGAAATAACGGTCTTAATTCTGCTCTGGCTTTTTAGCAGTTGTGAAAGATGGCTGGCAACAGCAATCGCGTTATTGTCATCCAGCGATGATATAGGGTCATCAATATAAATATATTTAACCCAGTGATAAGGCTCTTCCTCTTCAGTTGAATCAATTGCCAACTGAGCAATGGCCAGGAAAAAACACCAGACAAAGATATTTTCTTCCCCGCGTGAAATTTTAATATGCTCAATGCTCTCTGATGGGCTAACGCTCTTGTCTTCCCGAATGAAGTTGATTGTCCAATCATCGTAATTAATCACAAAATCAAAATCAGCGTAGCGCTGAAGCAGTGGGCGGATACGATTTTCCATTTCAAGCTCTTGCAG
>JALXCS010000186.1:0-575 GCA_026990815.1 Methylomonas sp.
ATTATTATTTGTTTAATCGGTGGTGGTCAGGAGATAAATACAGGAGAAGCTGGGCTACCGGAATGGTTTTCTGCAATCCAGAAAGATTACCCTCATTGGGATGTTTATGTTTCAAATAAATTAACTGATCAAGAATACACGAATGGAGAAAATATCTATTCCTCTTTAACCAATAAGCAATTAACAGTAAAGAATGAATTACACTTATCAGTATCCGTTAGGTCATATCGCTCAGAAAAACTAGCATCATTTGTAAAAGCATTTTTAGATATAAAGCCTAATGAAGCCTATTCAATATATCAGCAGTTAAAAAATGACTATCCAATCGTGGTTACTCGGAATATTGACACAGCGAAACTATGGCTGAGATCAAAAGCAAGAGGTGGAGAAGGCTTTGGTTTAACTGCATCATCTGGCGCATACAGACTAAAGCCACATGGAATTCATGTAAAGTCAGCTATTGAACCCAAGACATGGTTTTTAAATAGTAAAAATGATGTGCGTTCTGCTGGATTTCTGGAGGATGTTGCAACTGAATTTGATATTCAAGGGCTTGAGTTAGATTGGACCTGCAT
>JALXCS010000186.1:585-1641 GCA_026990815.1 Methylomonas sp.
AAAAATGGATAATTGCTGGGAATTTAAAAACTTCCGAAGCACTGAATGGCAAAACATTAATGATGTCATCAGAAAACGCTATTTATTAAATGCATATCGTGTTTTATTAACGCGGGCTAGGCAGGGAATGATTGTATTTATTCCATGTGGTGACGAGTCAGATAGAACAAGAAACCCTGAATTCTACGATCCTGTTTATGAATATTTTATACAATGTGGCGTGAAGTGCATATAAAAGCACATAACAAAAAAATCCAGCGGACGCAAAAAGACGCGCCGCTGATTTAGGCGTTAGCCCGCGCTTCGCGCACTCACCAAGGGGAATTTTGTTGGGTTAGGTTTGTGGCTTATTGCGGGTTATCGCGTTTAATTCTTGCGGTGTGGGCGGCTGGGCAATTCAATAAAACTGGCAATCATTTTGTGCTATTAATCGGTGTCACCTTGCTGGGTTTGCTTCTGTTTGTTTTGTGTCAATCGTAATTTGTCCGCACCCATTGCTTTTGCCGCTTTGGTAGTTAATTGTTCTCATACTTCAGGCTTATTGGTCAATTTGTTGTATTGTAAAATCTGTTCATCATTGGCAGGTTTAGAGGCAAAATATCGTTGCCAAGTGGTACGGTAATCAAATTTTGTTTTCTTGTTTGTGGCGTGTTAGGTAAGGGGAAACAATTTGTGCAAATTCCAGTTATTTGGTTTTGTTGCAGTTAGTTATCGGTTTTTTACCATTTTGCGTGGCATGTGTTAATCGGGTTGGAAATGGCTGTGGGTTTCGGTTTTTCGTCAATTGTGGTTCTGAAATAGCCGTTTTCGGTTATTAAACTTGGTATGGAAGCGGTGTTTGTTCATCAAGTATTTTTGCAAACTCCAAGGTCATTGGTTGTTTGGCTATGTCATGTTCTCGTTGCATAGCAAGTTCATCTTGGGCTAACCAGGGCATCAAATTGACCCGCAAAAAGCAGTGCGGTTTTTTGGTCTTGTCTGGGCTGGAAAATTCGTAGATAATCAAAATTCATTGGCTGTTAATTTTGCGGTCAATTTATGCAAGGCGTTATATAC
>JALXCS010000187.1 GCA_026990815.1 Methylomonas sp.
TGTAGTTCTGAAAGTTTGTTTTCCACCCGGATAAATTAAGTTTGTCTATTTCTTCAAAAACCCTTTCATATAACACATTGAATATCTTATCGGTTAATATTTTTTTTATGAAATCAGGCTTAAATTTTTCGGTAACTTCATATCGTAAATCTTTTCCATAAATTGATTTTGGAGTATCTCGTCTAAAAAGCCAAAGTTCACAATTAAATTTATTTACATTTCGGTTTATCCGCCCGGCAAGCTGTTCATCGCTGTCTATAAGTGATTGGTTTTTAAAACCCAAATCCATATCAATATCTACTCCTGCCTCAACAACTTGTGTCGTGATAAGTAAAATTTTCTTTTTCTTGTTTTCTTCATCTTTCAGGTATTCAATTATATATTTTCGGCGAGGCTCAATTATTGTTCCTGAAAGGACAAATATTTCATCAAAAAACTTATTTTCTTCTTCTAATTTGGAAATAATATCATAAAATTCACTTGCCGATTTCTTGAAAATAAATTCTATAATCGTATAAATGCTGTTTGGATATTCGTCTGTTCTGCTTTTTGCGTAGTTTTTCGACTTTTCTAATAAAATATCAGCTAATTCTGTTAATTCAATCTTTTTTTTATTGAATCAACTTCGAAAAAACTGATAAATGTCTGATAAAACTATCGATTTTTTAGGGAAACGTAAATTGGCAATGATTGTTTCAGCGTTGCTATTATTGGTTTCAATTATTTCATTGGCCATCAATGGTTTGAAATTGGGCATTGATTTTACCGGTGGAACCCTGGTTGAAATTGGCTTTGAACAATCGGCTGATTTACCTAAAATTCGCTCTGCATTAAAAGAAAATGGGTTTCCTGATGCAACTGTCCAACATTTTGGTTCTGCGAAAGAAGTACTGATTCGCATAAAACCAAAAGACAACTTGAGCAGCTCTGAATTAAGCACCAAGGTATTCGAGGTAGTCAACAAAAATCTGGATAAGCCAGGAAAATTAAGAAGGGTTGAGTTTGTAGGTCCGCAAGTCGGCGATGAATTGGCAGAAGATGGGGGGCTGGCGCTGCTTTATTCGATGTTTGCTATTTTACTCTATGTTGCCTGGCGTTTTGAACACAAATTTGCTTTGGGTTCTGTCGGCGCCTTGATTCATGACGTGCTCATTACTTTAGGTTTTTTTTCTATTCTTCAAATGGAATTTGATTTGACCGTGTTAGCGGCTATTTTGGCAGTTATCGGTTATTCATTAAATGATACCATTGTGGTATATGACCGCATCAGGGAAAACTTTCGGAAATTGAGAAAGGGCTCTTCGGAACAAATTATGAATGTTTCATTAACTCAAACCTTGAGCAGAACATTGATGACATCAGTAACAACCATTCTGGTACTTATTGCATTAGCTTTTTTAGGCGGGGAAATTATCCATAATTTTGCTATTGCGCTGTTGATTGGCGTAATAATAGGTACTTACTCATCAATTTTTATAGCCAGCCCTATTGTTCTGGCGTTAGGCGTCAGTAAAGAAGATTTAATGCTACCTGATAAAGAAGGTAATGAGATTGACAATATGCCTTAAGAAACTGGCGGTTAGTGGCTTAAATCCAATGTTTTTAATATGAAAACAAAGGGATGTCG
>JALXCS010000188.1 GCA_026990815.1 Methylomonas sp.
CCCCGTTAAATCTTTTCCTGACTGTAAATCCTTAATAGCTTGTTCGAAATTAAATGTATGTGTCATCAATTTTCCTCTTTGTTATTTCTTCATTTTATGAAAATGACACAGATTTTTGAACACTACCATATAAAAAGCTGATTGCCCCGCAAAAGACGCTATTATTATTGACCTCTGTACATGACAAAAATTTGTGGAGTGGTAACTTCTCATTATCCACAGGCAGCGGCCTGAAGAATATCCGCAATAGGAGGAATCTGTTTTGTTTTTCCTGTCCGGTCAATAAGGTAATCCCAGAATTGATGCGGCTTTTAGAAGCTGTACTTTCAAACCAGGCAAACAGTTCGTTACCAATATGGGTACAATAACCGGTTTCTCCTGCATGACGGGCTCCGGTATCGTCGGCCTGGGTGTAGGAAGAAAGTTTTAATCCGGTCCTGAGAATATCTGCTTTTTCTGCATGATATTCATCAAGGTCTTTTGTCAGAAGGTGGCTTAACTGGCCCCTTGATATATCAATGCCCAGATCAAGCAATTGTTCGAGTAATAAGGGCTGAATCACATGCTGATGAGATATACTGGTAAAGAATAAAGCTTCGAAGGGTAGCCCCTCCCCAATGTCCTTTGTATACGTTATCGGGTAACTGAGCAACAAGGCGTCCCTCATCTGTTTTATATTCAGCCAGCCGATAGCGAATGGTATGGGGGCAGATAATGAGATCTTGGACGACTCTGTCCTGATAGCCTTTAAAGTGTGCATTTTCTGGAATATTGTCGGGTTTGAATGATTCGTTCTTCATGAATCACGAGTGTCTGAGTTTTACGTCGTTTGGGTCCTTTTTTTTCCGGTTAGCCGTGCCGTCTTTGGATGTATCTGTTTGCTCATCCATTTTGCTGGATTTGAATTTAGGCTTGCGTGTTTCTTGCTTAAATTTTTGAATTTTATCTTCTAACTGTTCTATCCGGTCTGACTGCCACTTGACAAGCTCCAGCAGAACGTCAATTAAAGGTGTTCGATCTGCTTCAGGAATTTCTGGTAAGATTGACTTTATTGGACTCATGTGATGTAGTTTATTACATATTTTTCTTAATTGCCTGTTAATAATGAGAAGTTACTTAACATCCAGGGTGGTTAATTTTTTGTCGTGTACAAAGATTATCGACAGTTACTGAGGTTGACAAACCGGAAATAAGTTATGTACTTCGTGTGCGGGATGAACAAGGTGTTTTTTTATATTTTTATTAGTGAACTAGCTAGCCATACACAAAATTTACGGGTAAATAAACACGCATCTATTATGTTTCTCAGACCGGAAACTGAAACCCGGGAATTGTTTGCTCGTGAACCAATCACTTACAAGCGCAAAGTAACTGGAATAGCATCTGGCGATGCCATTTTTGAACAACAGCTGCTCAGTATAGTGAATGCAAATTAATTTAATCTCAGTTGGTACAAAAATACCTGGTTGGGTGCAGCAGGGTTATCATGAATACGCCAAACGCATGTCCCGGGAATGTGAATTGGTTTTGCGTGAAATTGCACCTGGCAAGAGGGGGAAAAACGCGGATATTTCGAGAACTGTTCAGGATGAAGGTCGGCGAATACTGACGGCTATCAAGCCGGGCATGCATATCGTAACTTTAGATGTTAGAGGAAAAAGCTGGTCGACTATTGACTTGTCAGAAGCAATGAAGCGCTGGTTGGAAAATGGTCGTCATGTGGCATTGCTAGTTGGTGGCCCAGAAGGTTTGGCAGAATCTGTTCGCCAAATCAGTCATGAATCCTGGAGCCTTTCAGCCATGACTTTACCACATCCGTTAGTCAGGATAATTGTAGCGGAACAAATATATCGGGCATGGAGTATTTTAAAAAACCATCCCTATCATAGGTAGATATTTATTTACCGTAGTTAGTCTTGTCCAATACGAAACGATACCTTATTTCCAGTATAAATATTGAAATTGTACTTCTGAGTTGAATTCGCTTACTTATTTTACAACTCGTAACTTTGGTTTTGGTGACGTGGGTTCTGGCGGGGGGGCGCCTGATGGGTCATCATGGTCATCAAAAACCATTCCTTTGCCATTTTCCTTTGCATAAATTGCATTTACTGCGGTAACAGGGGCAAAAATATGCATTGATTTACCAGAAAATCGTGCATCGAATTGTATATCTTCATTTCCTAGTGAAAGATTTTGTACTGCCTCTGGTCTGATGTTGAGTACTATTTTTCCATTTTGGATAAAGTCTTCAGGTAATGAGCAACCTTTTTGTTTAGCATCAATAAGTAAATGTGGCGTTAAGTGGTTGTCGATTATCCATTCATAGATTGAGCGGATTAAATAAGGTTTAAGCGGTGTCATTTGACAGCAGCACCCATTTCTTTTTCAATGCCAGTCAGACTTGAAATGAAACCTTCCCGTTTAAACTGGCGCTGGGCATAATTATTCAAAGCTTTACCCGGTAACTCAATGCCTAGTGCTGGAAGTCGCCAAAGTAAAGGAACTAGCGCGCAGTCAATGAGCGAAAACTCATCGCCCATGAAAAAATCTTGTGACTGGAAAATAGGTTCTGCCGATAGTAAGCTTTCTTTGAGCATTTTTTTTGCTCTTGCTGATTTTTTTTCTCCAGAATTTATTATTTCGTCAAATAACTGGTACCAGTCCTGATCAATTCTTTTGATGATCATTCTGGCTTTTGCTCTTGAAACAGGATCCATTGGGTGCAATGGTGGGTGAGGGAAGCGCTCATCAAGATATTCCATGATAATGCGTGCATCATAGAGAACCAGACTTCGTTCTACCAGCGTTGGCGAAGCCCCGGTTGGATTAAGCTCCAATAAATCTTCAGGGGGTTCAGAAGGATCGTAAAATTCAATATCTGCACTAACGCCTTTTTCGTACATCGCAAAGCGCACGCAATGACTCATTGCGCAATCAGAAGATGAAAAAAGGGTCATAGTTGACTTGCGGGGATTAAGATTTACCACTTATCTATAACCTCGTTAATGTAAGAAAAATTGAGATAATCAACAAGGAATTATAACAAAGTTATTGGTTGGAGTGGTTGCTAATGAACAATTCAAATTAAAGGACTCAAAAATCTTGAAATAACCGCTTAATAGTCTCATCTGCAAAGTTTTTATTGTGCAGATGAGACTGAATCTGGAAATTACCGTAAATTACTCCAGGTGGATTCCTTTTTGTGGATGTCTTTCCAGTATTCCTTTTTTAACAAATAAGCAACAACGGTAAACAGCAATAAATAAAATAATACATATTTGCCAATTCTTTTTCGCTCAAGTTGATGAGGTTCGCCGACATAAACAAGAAAATTAACCAGGTCATTTACGAATCTGTCAAACTCTTTAGGTGACAACTTTCCAGGCTCGCTGATTCTGAGTTTGGTCAGTTTTTCCTTGCCTGAAATATTTCTGTAAACGGCTTGTTGCAAACCTTGTAATTGCCAGAGTGGGTTAGGCATGCCTACATCTTTAAGTACTGCGTTATTGACGCCAAAAGTCTTAGCTTTGTCGACGTAGAAGCTTCTCAAGTATGTATATAACCAATCAGCACCTCGTGAGCGGGCAATTAATGACAAATCAGGCGGCGTAATACCAAACCATTTTTCGGCATCATGCCCATTCATGGCAGAATGCATGGTGTCATAAATATTTGCACCTTCAGGTGCGATTTCTTCTAATACCCGTTCCTCTTCAATATTAAAATCATAAGCCATTCTTATATAGCGAATATGTTTTGTTGAATGGCAACCTAGACAATAGTTCACATAATTTTTGGCGCCTCTTTGTAAAGAGAGGCTATCAGTGAGATCTATCTGGGCGTCATCAAGTTTATATTCGCCGCCAGCCGCCATTGCTACAAAAGGCAGTATTAATAATGTTGTTATTAGTTTTCTCATAATTAATCAAGGCTGTCTTTAAGTTTTTTAACAATTCTAATCCCGGCTTTTTTCAATCTTTCAGGATCGGGTTTTCTTTTCAGAACGAGTTTCCCATCTGCAGTTTTAACTGGTTTTTTCACTGTAACTTCGTCAAATAATTGCTTGAGATCCTGTATTCGTTCTTCCAGCGTTGGTTGGTGAGTAACTCGGGCAGGTACGCGTTTAGTTTTTTCCCAGCGAGTATAAACTGGCATCAGCAAGAAAAATCCAAAATATATCACTGTGAAGATTCGGGCGAAAATGGTTGCAGTAGGTGTTGCTGGTTGCGTACCTAAATAACCTAATGCAAAAAAGCTGATGACAAAAAGTAATAATGCTTTTTTATAAATACCACCTCGATAACGGATGGATTTAACTGGGCCACGATCAAGCCAAGGTAATAAAAATAAAACAAATATAGCGCCGCCCATGCCAATAACACCGGCAAATTTATCGGGGATAGCCCGTAAAATGGCATAAAATGGTGTGAAGTACCATAATGGTGCAATATGCTCTGGAGTAGCTAGGGGGTCTGCAGGAATAAAGTTGGCATGTTCCAGAAAATAGCCGCCCATTTCAGGCATGTAGAAAATTACTGTAGCAAAGAAGAATAAAAACACTCCAACACCAACAATATCTTTTACCGTGTAATAAGGATGAAAAGGAATGCCATCAACTGGTACGCCAAATGGGTCTTTTGATTCTTTTATCTCAACGCCATCCGGGTTGTTGGAACCCACTTCATGCAATGCGACCAGGTGCAGAAAAACCAGCATTATCAGAATTAAGGGGATGGCAATAACGTGAAATGCAAAAAACCTGTTGAGAGTTGCATCTGAAATAACATAGTCGCCCCTAATCCATAAGGCCAGTTCATCTCCAACAATAGGGATTGCGCTAAACAGGGATATAATTACCTGGGCACCCCAAAATGACATTTGTCCCCAGGGTAATAGATACCCCATGAATGCCTCTGCCATTAGGCAGAGGTAAATCAGCATGCCAAAAATCCAGATTAGTTCTCGAGGTTGCTTAAAGGAGCCATAAATGATTCCTCTGAACATATGAAGATAAATGACAATAAAGAAAGCAGAAGCGCCTGTTGAATGCATGTATCTGATTAACCAGCCCCAGTTGACATCACGCATGATGTATTCAACAGAGTCGAATGCCAGTTTAGCATCCGGCTTGTAGTTCATGGTTAATAAAATTCCGGTAATGATCTGATTGACAAGAACTAGAAGGGCTAGAGAGCCAAAAAAATACCAGAAGTTAAAGTTTTTTGGCGCATAATACTGCGCCATGTGTTCGTTCCAAAGTTTTGCTAAAGGAAAGCGTTTTAATATCCAGTTTCCACAATCTGCTAAGTGCTTTGATTTCATGCTTCTGCTCCTTCCTCTACGTCGTCTTCACCAATAATAATTAGAGTTTCGGTTACATAGCGATGGGGGGGAATATCCATATTCGTCGGAGCAGGGACACCTCTGTAAACTCGTCCGGCCAAATCAAACCAGGATCCATGACATGGGCAAAAAAAGCCACCTTTCCAGTCAGGGCCCAAGTCACTTGGTGCAACTTCTGGCCTGAAAGTGGGGGAACATCCGAGGTGAGTACAGAGGCCTATTGTAACTAATAGTTCAGGCTTAATGGAGCGGTAACGGTTTTTACAGTACTCGGGTTGTATTGATTCGTTTGACATCGGGTCACTGAGTTTATCCTCAAGTGTGTCAAGAGCCTCCAAAACTTCAGATGTTCTGTTTAACAGCCATGCTGGTTTGCCTCGCCATTCGACCCGTAGTAACTGCCCTGACTCCATCTTGCTGATATCAACTTCAGTCGGCGCACCTGCAGCCAAGGCTTTGGTGCTCGGCTGCATTTGGGCGAGAAAAGGAACTGCCAGATAGCCAGCGCCAACGGCACCTACAACTGTCATTGCAGTAGTTAAGAACTGGCGTTTGGAAGTGTCGACATCGACGCCTTCAATATTCATTTTATAACTCTCCTGCTGTGGTGTTTTGCATGTATGAGCCAGTTCAACTAAACGCATAATTGCGAGGCTTGCGTTAATCATAAAAGCAAGTCAAATAATTCTTGCAGTTGTTGCTGGCACCAAATATGCAAATTTATTGTTTTTTATTTCGCACGGACAATATACCCTAGAGCAGCGATGATTTGAAGTAGATATTGGTTTTTTATAAGGGAATTAGTGATGGAATCTACTTGGTTATAAAGATAATATCTAGAAAGATCAATAGATTATTTTGTCTAGATTTTAGCCAAGGTTTTTTTTAGTGCGCTAAGAAACGCTTGGTTTTCTTCAGGTTTACCAACAGTGACACGTAAACAATCAGTCAGTAACCCCGGTTGAGGCGACAAGTTTTTAATGAGAATTCCTTGTTCTTTTAAGGACAAGAAAATAGACGTAGCCTGGTTGGCTGGGGTACGGAAGAGAATAAAGTTGGCGGCACTTTCGAAAACTTGTATTTCTGGAAGGGCGATTAACTCGTTAATAAGCACAGTACGGTCCTGACAAATTTTTTCTGTTTGTTCTGCAAACAGATCTTGTTGAGTAAGAGCGAACTCGGCACTGATTTGCGTGAGAATATTGATATTGTATGGTAGGCGGATTTTATTGAGTTGTTCGATAAACCTGGTTGAACCGATAAGAAAGCCTAATCGAATACCCGCCAGGCCAAGTTTGGAAAGTGTTCGCATGACCAGTAGGTTGTCATGGTTTTCCAAATCGTTGATCAGGGTTTCATCGGCAAATGGAGCATAGGCTTCGTCAATAATGACCAGTCCGGGTGATGCTTCAATAATTTCTATAATAAATGATTTGTTGAATAAATTGCCAGTTGGATTGTTAGGGTAAGCTAAAAAAACCATGCTAGGTTGATAATTCTTAATAGAATCAAGCATAGTAGTCATGTCAAGTTCGAAGCTATCAGGAAGTAGTGGAATGCTGTGGTAGTTTAGATCTAATGTTTGAGCAATTTGCCGGTACATGACGAAGCTTGGCTCAGGAGCTAAAACACAGGAGTCTGTAGGTAATGCCATTAGCAATATCTGAATCAGTTCATCTGAGCCGTTGCCAAAAAGAATGTCGAATTGATCGGGTATTTGAGTTAATTTTCTGATAATAGCGCCGAGTTCTTTGGCGTCAGGGTCAGGATAACGGTTGAGATGACAGGTGCGTAATTTATCAAGCCACTGTTCGGTAATATCTGATGGCCAATGATAGGGGTTTTCCATGGCATCGAGTTTAATTAAGCCAGCAGCATCGGCAACTTTGTAAGCCGCCATCTTGCCAATTTTCGGGCGGAACAAAGTACTGGGTGATTTTGTCATTAGCTTTTATCAATGATGCGATATTCAGCAGATTTGGCATGGGCGGTTAAGCCTTCCCCTCTGGCTAAAATAGAAGCAGTTTTACCAAGAGTACTGGCACCTTCAGGTGAGCAAAAAATCAAGCTGGAGCGTTTTTGGAAATCATAAACTCCTAATGGCGATGAGTAGCGGGCAGTGCTTGAAGTAGGAAGTACATGGTTGGGGCCGGCGCAGTAATCGCCAAGTGCTTCAGCGGTATGACGGCCTAGAAAAATTGCTCCCGCATTGTGAATTTTATCGCTTAATGCTTGTGGGTCTTCAACAGACAGTTCCAGGTGTTCGGGCGCAATGGTGTTACAAATTTCAGCAGCTTCTTCCAGATTTCTAGTATAAATTAAAGCTCCTCTTCTTGATAGTGATTCTTTGATAACATCGGCCCGCTCCATTTCTGGTAATAGACGATGAATACTTTGTTCAACAGCATCAAGAAATTGGAAATCATCAGAGAGTAAAATTGCCTGGGCGTTCTCATCATGCTCTGCTTGAGAGAAAAGGTCCATGGCTATCCAGTCAGGATCGGTTTTACCATCACAGATAACAAGGATCTCAGATGGACCGGCAATCATGTCGATACCAACCTGACCGAATACCAGTTTTTTTGCTGTGGCGACATAGATATTGCCTGGCCCAACAATTTTATCCACTGCAGGAATGGTTTCAGTTCCATAGGCCAGTGCCGCAATGGCTTGAGCGCCGCCAATTGTAAAAACTCGATCTACTCCTGCTACATAAGCAGCAGCGAGAACCAGTTTGTTAACTTCGCCTTTTGGTGTGGGAACAACCATGATTAATTCACTTACACCAGCAACTTTTGCTGGAATCGCGTTCATCAATACCGATGAAGGATAGGCGGCTTTGCCACCGGGCACATACAGGCCAACTTTATCCAATGCAGTAATTTTTTGTCCTAAAAGGCTGCCATCGTCTTCCTGGTATTGCCAGGATTGCATTTTTTGTTTTTCTGCATAATTGCGGATGCGTTTAGCAGCAGTTTGCAGGGCATAAGACTTGTCTGGATCAAGGTTTTCCCATGCTGATTTCAATTTGTCCTGACTTAGTAGCAGTTCACTATCGCTTGAATAATGGCATTGGTCGAAGCGATTGGAATATTCGATAATGGCTTGGTTGCCTTTTGCACGAACATTATTGATAATCTCAAGCACTTGTTGATGAAGTTCAAGGTCTGAACTTTCATCCCAGCTGGTCAAAAAGTTGAGTTGTTTGGAAAAATCTTCTGATGTTGTCGATAAGCGGGTAATTGAAATGTCCATAACTCACCTTTTCGCAAGAGTAATTTCAAACTGATTGATTAGTGTTTGTATTGCTTGATGTTTCATTTTCATGGCAGCTTTGTTAACCACCAGACGAGAGCTGATCTCGGTAATCAGTTCTCGCGGTTCAAGATCGTTTGCTTTTAGTGTATTGCCGGTATCGACCAGATCAACAATACAGTCTGCAAGCCCAACCAGGGGTGCAAGTTCCATAGAGCCATACAGTTTGATAATTTCAGCCTGAATTCCTTTGCTGGCAAAATAAAGCCGCGCGGTTTTAACATATTTGGTTGCGACTCTGACTCGTCCAGAAATGTTAGGTTTGTCTTTATGCATGGCAGTCATCAGGCGGCAACCGGCAATTTTTAGATCAAGTGGCTCATATAGACTTTCCGCGCCATGTTCCAAAAGCACGTCTTTACCAGCAATTCCCAGATCAGCAGCGCCGTATTCGACGAATGTAGGGACGTCAGTTGCACGGATTATAACCAGTTTTACATCACCACGGGTTGTGTCAAGAATTAATTTACGGCTGGTTTTAGGGTCGTCAGTTGGCTGAATGCCTGCTTCGGAAAGTAGTGGAAGCGCTTCTTCAAAAATTCGGCCTTTTGAGACGGCAATAGTAAGCATGAAAAAAACCTTGATCTTTCTGTGATTTAATTGGGTACGCGGCGAATTTTTGCGCCCAGTTGCGCTAATTTCTCTTCGATATGGTCATAGCCACGGTCGATATGATATATCCTGTCCACCATTGTATCACCTTCAGCAACTAGGCCAGCCAATACCAGGCTGGCAGATGCGCGCAAGTCTGTTGCCATTACCGGAGCTCCGGCTAATTTATCAACACCTTTACAAATTGCATTATGTGATTCAAGCTGGATATCGGCGCCCATTCTTTGCATTTCCTGGACATGCATAAACCTGTTTTCAAAAACTGTTTCAGTAATGACTGCAACCCCCTCGGCAATTGTATTCATGGCAGTAAATTGGGCTTGCATATCAGTAGGGAAGGCTGGATATGGCGCCGTTCTGACAGAAACGGCTTGTGGCTTTTTGCCCTTCATATCAAGTTTTATCCAGTCATCACCGGTGAAAATTTCTGCCCCAGCCTCTTTTAATTTTTCCAGAACGGCATCCAAGGTGTTGGGTCTGGTGTTTTTAACTCTAATATTGCCCCCTGTCATTGCCGCAGCAACGAGATAGGTGCCGGTTTCGATTCGATCAGGAAGAATGTCGTAGTGAAGATCTTTGGCGCCAAGTTGGTCAACGCCTTCAATTTCAAGAATATCAGTGCCGATACCAGAAATTTTTGCACCCATTTTATTTAAAAAATTGGCAAGATCACTGACTTCCGGTTCTTTGGCAGCATTTTCTATCACAGTTTTTCCTTCTGCCAAGGTGGCGGCCATCAGTAAATTTTCTGTGCCGGTAACAGTGATTTTTTCCATGACCAGATGAGTGCCTTTTAATCGTTTGGCCTGGGCCAGAATATATCCGCCCTCGACTTTAATTTCAGCGCCCATTTTGGTAAGGCCGTCAAGGTGAATATCAACAGGACGGGTGCCAATGGCGCATCCACCTGGTAGTGAAACATGTGCTGATCCAAAGCGGGCTAATAATGGTCCAAGGACTAAAATGGAGGCGCGCATGGTTCTAACCAGTTCATAGGGTGCCTCAAAATTATTAATGGTACTGGTGTCGATCTCAATATTCATTTTTTCATCGATGACCAGTTGTACTCCCATGCGCCCTAATAGCTCCATGGTGGTAGTAATGTCATGAAGATGGGGGATGTTGCCAACAATTATGGGGGTTTCAGACAATAATGCTCCGGCAAGAATGGGCAGTGCGGAGTTTTTTGCGCCAGAAATTCGTAGTTCACCAGATAGCTGTTTACCGCCTGTTATGATAAGTTTATCCATGATTTGTTTTGGAGTTCAGCAGATTGTCGTTTGACTGAAAAAGATATTCAAAGCCACTTAAGCGGGCAAGCGCGAGTAATTGCTTTGGAACGTTAATGAAATTTAGATTTATGCTTCTGGAGTGAGCAATTTTGAGCCATTCTATGATAAGTGCGAGTCCGGCGCTGTCAACCGTCTTTATTTTTTTTAAATCAATAGTTATATCATGGGGGGTTAATAACTTGTCCATGATTTTAGCAGAGTTTTTATTAATTGTAGAGAAAGTTAAGTCGCCTTCAATTTCAAGGCTTTTTACGGTTGCTTGCTTTACCTTGATTGGAGTCACCGTTATTTTTTGTCAGATTTATTCTGGTATAAAAACTGCCCAATTAATTTTTCCAGCACAATAGCTGATTGGGTATATTCAATGACACTACCATCTTCCAGGTAATCTTCTGAGCCACCGGCATTTAAGCCAACGTATTGTTCGCCGAGTAAACCAGCAGTTAAAATGCTTGCTGAGGTGTCGTCCGGGAGAGTATTGTATTGCTTGCCTATGCGCATTTCAACAATCGATTCGTAGGTTTGCGTATCGAAGCGAATGTTGGTGACTCTGCCGATTCTTACGCCTGCAATTGAAACAGGAGATTTAACCTTTAGCCCCCCAGAGTTTTCAAAGCGTGCGTAAATGGTATAGCCTTCATCTTCGGTAAGAGGGTTTAAATTACTGACATGCATCGCCAGGAAAAACAAAGCGACAATACCTGAGGCAACAAACAGACCGACTAGAAGTTCAAGGGTTTTGCATTGCTGCATATTAATCGTCTCCAAACATCATTGCAGTTAACAGGAAATCCAGGCCCAAGACAGCAAATGCAGAATTGACAACAGTGCGGGTTGTGGCCCGACTGACACCTTCAGAAGTGGGTATGGCATCATATCCTTCAAATAGGGCAATCCAGGAAGTAACAAAACCGAATACAATACTCTTGATTACCCCATTCATAATATCATCATAAAAATCAAGGTTTGCTTGCATTTGTGACCAGAAAGACCCTTCATCAACACCAAGTAAACCGACCCCGACCATTTCCCCGCCAAGTATGCCAATGGCACTAAATAAGGCGGCAAGAATTGGCAGGGAAATAAAGCCAGCAAAAAAGCGTGGTGCGATAATTCTTTTAACCGGGTCAACTGCCATCATTTCCATGCCGGATAATTGTTCAGTAGCTTTCATCAGACCAATTTCAGCAGTCAATGCGGAACCAGCTCGGCCAGCAAACAGCAAGGCAGCAACGACTGGTCCAAGTTCACGAACCAGAGAAGCAGCAACCATCACGCCTAGCGATTCTTCGGCGCCAAAATCAGAAAGCGTATAGTAGCCTTGTAATCCCAGTACCATGCCGACGAAGAGCCCAGAAATAACGATGATTAAAAAGGTAAGAACACCGACAAAATAAAGCTGTCTTATTAGCAAGCGGGGGCGGAATAATATTTCTGTTAGACCGCTGAGCGTATGGTTTAAAAATAAACTGCCACGTCCTAGTTTGGCCAGACTTTGTAAGGTATACCGCCCAAGTTGGCGAGTGAGTCGAATCATTTCCCTAAATTAGCGATAAGAAAGTAAGTCTTCAATGTAATCCTTGGCTGGATAATGAAATGGAACCGGACCATCGGCATCACCACGCATGAATTGCCTGACCCATTCGGATTCTGAATTTTCAATTTGTTCTGGTGTTCCCTGACCAACAACATGGCCACCAGAAATTACATAGATGTAATCAGCTATGGATGCAGTTTCCTGAACATCATGCGATACGATAATACTGGTCAAACCCAAAATAGTATTTAATTTTTTGATTAACTCAACAAGCACCCCAAGTGAAATTGGATCTTGTCCGGTGAAAGGCTCATCATACATGATCATCATGGGATCAAGAGCAATGGCTCGTGCTAAAGCCACGCGTCTTGCCATACCGCCGGATAATTCGTTGGGCATCAGGTTGCGCGCGCCTCTTAGTCCGACAGCCTGAAGTTTCATTAATACCAGAGAACGGATCATTGCCTCGCTAAGTGCAGTATGCTCACGTAAAGGGAAGGCAATATTATCGTAGACGTTCATATCTGTCAGCAATGCACCACTTTGAAATAACATGCCCATTCTTTTGCGTAGCTGGTAGAGCGATTTTAGAGAAAGCTGATGGACGTTATTGTGATCAACGGTAACAGTGCCTTGATCAGGTTTTAGCTGGCCGCCTATCAATTTTAACAAGGTGGTTTTTCCAGTGCCGCTTGGTCCCATAATTGCGGTGATTTTTCCGCGCTGAAAGTCAAGCGAAATGGAATCAAATATTTTTCGGGTGCCTCTTAAAAAAGACAAGTTTTTTATTGAAACTAATGTTTCTTCTAACTGGGTACCCTCAGGCATTCTAAGGCGATTTTTTGTTTAAAAGACGCTATTGTCCATGACCAGGACTTGCTAAGTCAAATCGGGAAATATTTTCTATTAGAAAACTGCTACCACGCGGAACTTGGTTCATGGCATAATAAGCAATTTTCGAACCATACTCATGATGATTAACGCCGTTGCCTTGCTGGGAGGTTTGCTGCTTCTGGTCTATTCTGCTGACTGCTTTGTTGATGGAGCTGTTTCAATAGCGAAGACTTTTGGTGTTTCCCCTTTGTTAATTGGGTTGACAATTGTCGGCTTTGGGACTTCTGCTCCTGAAATTCTGGTTTCGGGTATCGCCTCGTGGCAAGGAAACTTTGGTTTGGCTATTGGTAATGCTTTAGGCTCTAATATTGCTAATATCGGCCTGATTTTAGGTGTAACAGCGTTAATTTCACCGCTTGCTTTTCATTCCCGTTTGCTGAAACGGGAGTTGCCTATTCTGTTGGTAGTTAGTGCTATTTGCTATGGGCTCGCATTTGATGGCCTTTCGGTAATTGATGGCATCATTATGATAACTGGCCTGTTAGTATTCCTTTGGTGGCTTGTATTCTCGGCAAAAAGTGACATGGGGAAGGATATTCTAGCCGCAGAGTTTGAAGAGGAATTATCAGATGGATTGCCTATTCATAAGGCTTGGTTATATTTTGTTCTAGGACTTTTGGGGTTGTTGATAAGTTCAAAAATTATCGTCTGGGCCGCTGTTAATATTGCTGAATATTTTGGCGTCAGTGATTTGGTTATCGGTCTGACAATTGTTGCTTTGGGGACCAGTTTGCCGGAATTGGCAGCTTCTATTTCCAGTGTTTTGAAAAATGAAGATGATTTGGCAGTAGGCAATGTAATTGGTTCAAATATGTATAATTTGTTGGCGGTTTTTTCTGTGCCAGGATTGTTTGCTTCGGGATCAGTGGGGGAAAATGTACTTTATCGGGATTTCCCGGTAATGTTGGGTTTGACGCTGCTTTTATTTGTTTTGGGGTTTAGTTTTTTTAGACCCGGGAAAATTTCACGTTTTGAAGGTGGAATTTTGGTGCTATGTTATGTGACTTATCAAGGGCTGATTTGTCAGTTGGTTATGGCATGAAATCTATGGATGCCTTACAAATAAAAAATTCCGGTTTGGCCGTTGTGGACATTGAGGCACAAGCTGTTGCAATGCTGAAGCAGCGGATTAATAAGAGCTTTGTCAAAGCATGCGAGCTATTATTTAATTGTAAAGGCCGCATTGTCGTCATTGGCATGGGAAAGTCAGGTCATATTAGTGGCAAGATAGCTGCAACTTTAGCCAGTACCGGTTCGCCTGCTTTTTTTGTACATCCTGGAGAAGCTAGTCATGGGGATCTTGGCATGATTACTCACCAAGATGTGGTTTTGGTTTTGTCTCATTCGGGTGAGACTGATGAAATCTTGACAATTCTACCTATTATCAAGCGACTCGGTGTTCCTCTGATTGCAATGACCGGTCAGCCAAAATCATCTTTGGCTGCTTTTGCTGATGTTCATCTGGATGTCAGTGTTGAGCAAGAAGCTTGCTCTTTAGGATTGGCGCCGACATCCAGTACCACGGTAATGTTGGTAATGGGGGACGCGCTAGCCGTTTCATTATTGGAAGCTCGAGGATTTACACGTCATGATTTTGCTTTATCTCATCCAGGGGGGAGTCTCGGCAAACGGTTACTTTTGAAGGTTGCTGATCTTATGCATTCTGGTCATGAAATTCCTATTGTTTCTGAATCTGCATTAATAAGTGATGCTTTGCTAGAGATGACGGAAAAGAAATTAGGAATGACTGGAGTTGTTGATTTTGGAGGCAGGGTTTCAGGCATATTTACTGATGGAGATTTACGCAGGATGCTGGGCCAAAATATTGATGTACACAGCACTTGCGTTTCAAAGGTGATGACCCAACATTGCACTGTTATTACTGAGAATATTCTAGCAGCAGAAGCAATGCAGATTATGGAAGAAAAAAAAATAAATGCCTTGATTGTTGTAGATGGTGATAATAAGCCATTGGGCGCTTTAAATATGCACGATTTGATAAGGGCGGGGATTGTTTAGATTGTATGTTGGATGTTATTGGCAAAGCAAAAAAATTAAAACTTCTGATTTTGGATGTTGATGGGGTATTAACGGATGGCAAATTATTTTTTGACGATCAGGGCATAGAATATAAATCCTTTCATGCGCGGGATGGTCATGGAATAAAACTACTCCAGCGCACAGGAGTTGTTGTTGCTGTCATTTCAGGCAGAAAATCTGCTTCTGTTGCATTGCGTATGAAAAGTCTGGGAATAGAGTATGTTTATCAAGGCCATGAAGATAAAATTGCCGCTTTTGAAGAGGTTGTTAAAAAAGTTGGTTGCCGGACGGAACAGGTTGCCCATGTCGGGGATGATTTACTCGACTTACCAATAATGGTTCGTGTAGGATTGTCGATTGCGGTCAATGATGCGGTGAAGCAAGTCAAGGAGTTTGCTGACTGGAGCACATCGCTTTCCGGAGGTGAGGGCGCAGTTCGGGAGGTTTGTGATTTGATTATGCAAGCACAGGGAACATTATCTGCGATAGTCAATGATTACAAAAAAATTGAAAGTTGTGCTAACAAATGACTGAAAAACACCAGTTTTACGGGTTAATTAGTGTTATCGCACTGATTATCTGGTGGATGGCGCAATTAACTGTTTCCAAGCAAGTCGTTTCTACTGAAATCCCTTCTGATAGTCCTGATTACTTCAGTAATGGCTATGAAAAAATAGAAATGGATTTAAAAGGTAAATTAAAAAGTCGGCTTGTTGCCAAAAAAGTTATTCACTATAGCTCAACTGACATTGCTGAGTTGGAAAAACTGATCATGACTATGTACAAACCAAATGCGCCCGAATGGGTAATTCGATCGGAAACCGGAACAGTTCCTGCCGGGGGAAGGGATATTTTTCTCAATGGTAAAGTTTTTATCGACCGAGCCAAAGCTGCGGGTTTTAGAGAAATTAAAATTATCACTTCAAATTTAAAAGTCAAACCGGACATCAATTATGCTGAGACTGAAGAGTGGACAGACCTGATTATGCCGCCTAATAAAACCTCTGGAAAAGGTATGGAAGCAACATTTAGTAGTCCTATTCACTTGAAGTTATTAGCAAATGTACGAGGAATCTATGAATAAAATTCGGTTTTTTTTATTAGCCGTGGTGAGTTTCCACTCGAGCCAAGGCGTGGCGCTGGTCAATGATTCAGATCAGCCAATTACGATTGATTCCAATAGTGCAGTTTATGATGAAAAAAAAGGTGTCAGTATCTATTATGGTAATGTTATTTCCATTCAAGGGAGTTTGCGGGTTAATTCGGATAAATTGGTGGCCTATTTGCGTGATGGAGACGTTGTAAAGCTAATCTGGACAGGTAAGCCGGCTAGATTCAAGCAAAAGCCCGAAGGCGGTAAGGAAGAAATACATGGTAAAGCGCTAACTTTGGAATATTATCCTGACAAGGCCTTGTTTGTTCTAATCAAGGAGGCTGTGGTGACCCAAGGAACGAATACTTATAAAAGTGATTTGATTAAATACGACACTCGAAATTCAGTTGTCAAAGCAGGCGAAAGAAATACCGACAATAACCGTGTCAGAGTTATTCTCAAACCCAAGAAAAAACAATCCAATACTAAATAATGACACGATTAGCGGCAAAAAACCTAGTTAAAAGTTATCACGGACGGAAAGTGGTTAATAATGTTTCTCTGCATGTGGACACTGGGGAGGTTGTGGGTCTATTAGGCCCCAATGGCGCCGGGAAAACGACTAGCTTTTATATTATGGTGGGTTTGATAAAAGCTGATGAAGGAAAAGTTTTGCTTGATGATTTGGATATTACCTTCTATCCCATGCATATCAGGGCCAAAATGGGTTTGGGATATTTACCTCAGGAACCTTCGGTTTTTCGAAAATTGACGGTGGCAGATAATTTGCGTGCAGTTTTACAACTTCGTCCTGATTTAACGGATGGCCAAATCGAATTATTAATAGAAGAGCTTTTGCAGGAATTCCATGTTAGCCATCTTCGCGATAATATTGCTATGGGTTTGTCTGGAGGTGAACGTAGGCGTGTGGAAATTGCCCGGGCGCTTGCTACAGATCCGCAATTTATTCTGTTAGACGAGCCTTTTGCTGGCGTTGACCCGCTTTCAGTTATTGACATTCAGAAAATTATCGAACATTTAAGAGAAAGAAATATAGGGATTTTGATAACCGAACATAATGTTCGGGAAACTTTGGGGATTTGTGGTAGAGCTTATATATTAAATGAAGGACAGGTTATTGCGGAAGGAGATGCGGCAGAAATTGTTAACAATGATGAAGTAAGGAAGGTGTATTTAGGTGAGAATTTTAGCCTATAGTCTACTATTAGTCGTAAAACACTAATTAATTAATAGTATGAAACAATCCTTACAGTTACGTATTGGCCAACAGTTATCAATGACGCCGCAATTGCAGCAGGCGATCAAGTTGCTGCAATTGTCTACGCTGGATTTACAGCAGGAAATTCAGCAAGCACTTGATTCTAATATGATGCTGGAAATTGCTGAGGAAGATTCTGAAAATGAAGCAGCCATTCAAAATCCGGAAAATAAGTTTGAAGAGCAAACTACTGCTGCCACCGATGAAAATCAGACTTCTGAACTTTCGGAAACTATGTCAACTGATAATATCCCGGACGAATTACCCACCGATAGCTCATGGGAAGATGTTTTTGATGTTGCCCAAATTACTTCAAATATTCAAGCGACAGCAGAACAACCTGATTTTGAGGTTTTACGCAGTAAGGATGAAACTCTGCTGGATCATCTGTTCTGGCAACTTGAGACCATGCAGTTTTCAGAACGTGATCACGCAATTGCTACGGCAATTATTGATTCCGTCAATGAAGAAGGCTATTTAATCGAGACCTTGGAAAATATCCATCTGGGATTGCTGGATCAGCTTGATGACTTGGATCTGGATGAAGTGCAAGCAGTTCTGCATCGAGTGCAACGGTTTGATCCTGTTGGGGTTGCCGCAGTTGATCCTTCTGATTGTCTAAAAATTCAGTTGCAGCAAATGCCGGAGGATACGCCTTTTAGGGAAGAGGCGATTCAGCTCGTAACCCGGTATCTTGATTTGCTAGCAAGTCAGGACCGGGTGAAACTTGTTCGTAAGCTGGGGGTGACTGAACAGCAATTAAGTGAAATTGTTGTCTTGATACGGATGTTGGATCCCCGACCGGGAAATTGCATACAAAGTTCAATGGCTGATTATGTGGTACCTGATGTTTTCGTTGCAAAAGTCAATGGTCAATGGCGAGTGAGTTTAAATCCCGAAATCGCACCAAAATTACGCATCAATTCCGCTTATTCCGGTATGATAAAAAGAGCTGATAACAGTAAAGACAACACTTGCATGAAAGACCATTTGCAAGAAGCTAAATGGTTTATAAAGAGTTTGTATAGTCGAAATGATACATTATTGAGGGTGGCGAAAAGTATCGTAGAGAAACAGGAGGGTTTTTTTGAAAATGGTGCTATAGCAATGAAACCGATGGTGCTTAGAGACATTGCTGAAGAACTGGAATTACATGAATCAACCATTTCCAGAATAACTACTCAGAAGTATATGCATACTCCCAATGGTATTATTGAATTCAAATACTTCTTTTCGAGTCATGTTTCAACTGCGGCTGGCGGTGAATGTTCAGCAACTGCTATCAAGGCTTATATCAAAGAGCTGGTTTCAGGAGAAAACCCTGCAAAACCATTCAGTGATAGCAAGATTGCAGATTTTTTAAAAGAAAAAGGCATCAATGTTGCACGGCGTACGGTGGCTAAATATCGAGAGGCCATGTCGATACCATCATCAAGTCAGAGAAAGTCAATTATCTAACGAATCCTTGATTCATTCAGAGGTTCTAAAATAAGTCTAGGGCTGTTGGATAATTTAGTCAAAAGTTTTTCTGTGGTATGTTTAGAAAAAAAATTTAAAAAATAATAATATAATACAGTCTAAATAC
>JALXCS010000189.1 GCA_026990815.1 Methylomonas sp.
GAGTAGCCTTGGTAATTGGAAACGGTTCTTATCAGTATTCACCTTTGTCCAACCCAGTAAATGATGCGCAGGACATGGGGAAGACATTAAAATCATTAGGCTTTGAAGTTGAGGTTTATCTTAATCTTAGCAGAAAAAAAATGCGGGAAAAGATTAGACAATTTGGAGAGAGGTTAAAGAAAACCGATATTGGGTTATTTTATTTTGCAGGACATGGCGTACAGATTGCTGGTAGAAATTATTTAGTCCCCATTTCTGCTGATGTACATTCTGCGGACGAAGTTCAAGATGAAGGTATTGATGCGGGATCAATTTTAAGAAAAATGGAAACTGCAGGAAATTTGGTTAATATTGTCATTCTTGATGCATGTCGGAATAATCCTTTTGCTCGAAGCTTCAGGAATCTGGAACAGGGATTGGCAAGAATGGATGGTCCAGTCGGGTCATTTATTGCCTATGCAACCGCCCCTGGTTCTGTTGCTGCTGATGGTGAAGGGCGCAATGGCCTCTATACGCAACATCTTTTAGCTGCATTAAGACAGCCCGGGCTTACCATAGAGCAAACCTTTAAAAGGGTTAGGAATGGTGTTATTCGTGATACCGCCGGCCGTCAAATACCCTGGGAATCTTCATCACTAACAGGAGAATTCATTTTCGCTCACGGGGGAATTCAAGAAGGTAAATCTTCCACTATTCCCCCTCCTGATTTGCCTAAAGGATATTTACAAGTAATTAGTAATGTACCTAATGCTGAGGTTCGAATTAATCAAGTCCCCAGAGGAAAATTAGATAATTCAGGCGTGTTAAATCTAAGTGATTTACTCGCAAATGAGACTGAAGTTGTTGTTTTAGCGCCTGGGTATAGTCAGGAAAAAAAGAAGATAAAATTAATTCCAGGTGAATGGCGTCAACTAGAAATTACCTTAAAGCCTTCAGATGTTAATGATCGTGTTGATACTAAAGTTGATTCAGCATTCCGAAGCAAACAGTGTTTGCCTGGAAAAAGAGCTGTTCTATCCGTTTATTCCGAGTTTTCAGCACTTGGCCAAGAATCAATAATCAGAACTAATGCACCAAAATTTACTGGGCTCGTCGATGCAGCATTCAAAAAATATAATCTGAATTTTATTGATTTGAATGTGGTTGGATCCCGACGTATATATAAAAAACCTGGTCGTCAAAGCTTATCTAATCGTCGAAAGATATCGGAACATTTTAATGTCAATTATTTAGTTAAAGCATCTGTTCATATATGGGAATCGCCTATCAAATCAGTATCAACTCAAATGACCACTATTCATGGCGACCTGAATATATCAATTATTGACTTGCAAACAGGTGCGATTCTTGGTTCTGGTGACAGTGGTTTTTTGCAAGCCGGCTTCGATATACTCTCAGTAGTCAACAGACATGCCCAAAAAGTAGTAAGTGGAGCTGTAGATCAATTAATGTCTCAGGTTTGTTCGAAATAAAGTAATCATACGTTTCTGGTTTTGTAAAAACTTTTCGCTTATTATGTGCCTTGATTTATTTCCTAGATTCAACTCATAAGTGCAATTCATTTTAATGGAAATGGAAGGGCCAGCTGATGTATAGTTCAAG
>JALXCS010000190.1 GCA_026990815.1 Methylomonas sp.
CAACCTCGATGAGCATCATGCTCCTTTGCGTTCGTTATTGTCTGAAAAATTTCAGATCATTGATGGGCAAACGGGGTATTCTTGAGCGTGGATAGTATTAAAGGGTTCGTAATTATTTAAAAACAGGCGCTATTTTACGATTCTATTTTGTAGAATTACCCCACAAATTTTCCAGAAGGAATATAATAACGCGTCGCTTGTTTGCTATGACAAAGAGTTCAAATAATTGCGTTGAATTGATACGCAATGGTTTTTATCTTTCATTCTGTTTAAAAAAATGAATTTAGAAAAAGTAATCTTTGGCTTCTTCATTGTTCTGGCCCTATCATTGAATTTTGGCTTTTTTCTTGGAGAGTTCGACAATCCATTACACCATAATGTATTCGAACTTTTTGCTGTGATTGTGGTGAATATCATAGCGACCATGTTGAAATTTGGTGATCGCTCTCAGGTTGGTGCTGTGCTACTTGCAACCAGTTTGGTTGCGACTTTGGAGTTGATTGCAGCTGCAACTTACTGGACAGTAGTGGTTCATATAACAGAAACTGGTTTGACGCCGGATGTCACGGCGACCATTGTTTCTTTAACCGGCGGAGCTTTGATAGCCAATGTGATTTCGGTGATTATGCTGGTTACTGAAACCATGATGTCCCGATTGTAGTTTTTTCAAACCTGTAAGTATAAGTAGGTGACCATTAATTTTTTGACTTTTAAATCTATAGATGGCTGCGCCGGTTGATCTTTCGAGAGTAATTTTTATTGTCATGCGCGAAATGCGCGCACCGATCATGACGCTGATTATTGTTTATTCAGTGTCTATTCTCGGGATGGTATTTATTCCTGGTCCTGTCATTGATGGTAAAACGCAGTATATGAGTATCTTCCATGCGTTTTATTTTATGACTTATACCGCAACCACAACCGGATTTGGGGAAATCCCTTTTGAATTTAGTAATGCACAACGGTTTTGGGCGATTGCATGTCTTTATGTCAGTGTCGTGGCCTGGATATATGCCATTGGAAGCATTTTAAAACTTTTTCAAAATCCTTTTTTTCTACGTGCAGTTGATGAGTGGCGATTTACGCGTAGTGTGCAGCGGGTATCCGAGGCATATTTTATTCTTTGCGGGTTTGGTGATACTGGTAGTGTTTTATTGCGCGGCATCAGTGATGCGGGTTGGTCTGCTGTTGTTATCGATCAGGATGAAGAGCGCATCAGAGCATTAAAATTAAGAAATTATAATTCCCACATGCCTGGACTGCATGGAGACGCTACGGTTCCCAAGCATCTTCTGGAAGCAGGATTACGCAGGCCGAATTGTAAAGCAGTGGTTGCCATCACTAATAATGAGGAGGCGAATCTAAAAATTTCGGCAATGGCGCGCCTGTTGAATCCTAATGTAGGCATTATTACCATGTCCAAGGTGGATGTATTTGAAGATACCCTTGCTACTCTGGGTGGAGAGGTGCACATCGTTGACCCATTCAAGACTTTTGCCAGGGTTTTAGCGGCATCAATTCATCGTCCCGGTTTTTATGCATTAAATAACTGGTTAGTTGGGGATAGAAATGCTTCACTTGAAAAGTTTGTGCAACCTCCAACCGGTTCCTGGGTGGTGTGCGGGTATGGACGGATGGGATATGAAGTCAGTCGGGTGTTAAAAAAACTTAATATTACAACTACTGTTATTGATCCACATCAAGATCGAGACAAAAGTCATATCGATAATTATATTCTTGGCAGGGCAACTGGAAAAACCCTGGCTGAAGCAGGAGTTGAACTGGCTGATGGTATTCTAGCTGGTACCGACGATGATGGCCATAATCTGAGTATATTGCTTAATGCAAGATTTTTTAATAAGGATTTGTTCAGTATTGTCAGGCAAAATCGTCATGTAAATGAAATTGCATTCAATGCGGCCGATACAGATATGATAATGCAGCCATCATTGGTGACAGCTAGACGCATATTGTTTTTGCTTGTGGCACCATTGTTAAAACCCTTCTTTCATTATTTGCTGGAGGATAAGCCAGGCAGAGCAGAGGTAATGGATGAAGTCATAGAGCGTTTGAAACAAACTTTTGGCAAAAGAAAGCCTCACCTAGTGACAATTCAATTTACCCGGGAAACCAGTAAGGCTATTTTTCAATGGCAGGATGAAGGGAAAAAAGTTTTTTTAAGAGACCTGGTTAGAAACCCCGATAACCGTGACAAAATGCTCAGTATTGTAGTGTTTGTTATAAAATCGGGGGAAGAGGTGCATATTTTGCCGCCGCCAGATTATGAAATAAAAGCCGGCGACCAGCTGCTATATTGTGGAACGCATTACGCACAACGTTTGTTTAATGCAACGATAAATAATGAGTACAAATTATTTTATATTCAAAATGGAGTATTCAAACCAAGGAGCTATTTATTTCAGTGGTATTTCAAGAAAACTAACAGGTTGGGCGTGAACGTCGGCTAGGTGTTACGCCCGACCTGTAAATTAGGTTTAAATTTTTTGTATATGTGTCCTTAGTTCCTTGGGAAGGGAAAACACCACTTTTTCTTCGATTCCATCATTTTCGATGGCTGTTTTTCCGCCCCATTGCTTTAATAGATCGATTACTTCCTGGACAAGAACTTCAGGTGCCGAAGCTCCGGCTGTAACGCCAACAACATTGACCTTTTCAAGCCATTGTTTTTCCATATTGGTAGAGGTGTCGATCAAATAGGCGGGCTTTCCCAACTGTTCTGCAATTTCCCTCAGTCGATTTGAGTTAGAACTGTTTGGTGAGCCAACCACAAGAATCAGATCAGCTTTTTTTGCCAGATTATGGACCGCATCTTGCCGGTTTTGGGTTGCATAACAAATGTCATCTTTCTTTTGTCCCTGGATTATTGGAAAATGCTTTTTTAGTGCATCAACCATGGCTTTGGTGTCAGTCATGGATAATGTAGTCTGAGTGACATAAGCCAGTTTTTCCGGGTTATTAACTTTAAGATTTGCGACATCTTCCGGTGTTTCGACCAGATAGATTGCCCCATGTTCGGTACATTTTTCATATTGACCCATGGTGCCTTCAACTTCCGGATGACCGGCATGTCCGATCAAAATAACTTCGGTGTCATTTTTTGCATGTTTGGCCACTTGGATATGAACTTTGGTTACTAAAGGGCAAGTGGCGTCAAAAACGGTAAGATTTCGATCTTTTGCTTCTTGTTGCACTTTTTTTGAAACGCCGTGAGCACTGAAAATCAAGTGTGAACCAACAGGGACATCTGCCAAATCTTCAATAAAAATAGCCCCTTTTTCTTTCAGCCCTTCAACAACGGTTCGATTATGCACCACTTCATGGCGAACATAAATCGGTGCCCCAAAAGTTTCCAGTGCTGTATCCACAATTTCGATGGCACGGTCTACACCGGCACAGAACCCACGCGGGTTGGCGAGTAATATTTGCATATCTTGAGTTAATAACTTGGTTAATAGTGGGTTATTTTAACTTAACATTGTTTCGGATACGATAATTCCGTCATAATCGGCGTATAAATACTGATCTTTCTTAAAATTGATACCGCCAAAGGTGATCAAAATATCGCGATCACCAATACCACGTTTATGGCTTTTTAAGGGATGGGTTCTAAGCGCGCGAATTCCAATAGGTGTCTTGGAAAGCTCAATATAATCACGAACACAACCGTATATAATAATACCTTGCCAGCCATTTTCATGGGCAATTGTTGCCATATCGCCACCCAGTAATGCACAGCGGTGGGAACCGCCTCCGTCAACGACCAAAACCCGGTTATCTACTTTTTCTTCAAGCGTCTGGCGTACCAGCACATTGTCTTCAAAAACTTTCAATGTGGAAATTTGCCCGGAAAAAATAGTATTGCCTCCAAAATTTTTAAGAATGGGTTCGGCAATCTGAAAATGTTCTTCGTCTGAGTGTTTATCGCAAAGATCGGCGGTAGTAAATGACATGACATTTGATATGAAAAATAATTTTTTATCATATCAGATCTTGGCCAAGTTTTGACTGCAAAGTCAATATTCTAAAATAATGTTGTTTTCCTGCAACAGAATACTGGCAAAATTTAAAAGCCGATCTATACTCAACAGAGCCGTTAGGCCTTCAGGTAAGAATATTAAGGTTGTAATTTACATTTAATTGATCAGGATTTTGTCATAAAACTGTCATATTAATTTTATATTCTTGTCGCGTTTTTACAATTTCCAGTTGTTTTAATACAACTATTTTTAGGAGGTATCTCAAATGAGAGGCAAAATACAAAAAGCTGCAAAAATTATTGCGATAGGGGCAATGGTTCTGCTCTCAAGCAATGCTTTTGCTGACAAAACCAGTGAAAAACTATTAAAAATATTAGTGGCCAATGGCGCTATTAACCAAGCTCAATATGCAGAGTTATCAAAACTCGTAAAAGAAGATGAAGAAGCGGCCGCAAAAGCTATTGAAAACGAGGTGAAAGTGTCATTGAAAGGTGGTCACTTTAAAATGAAAACTGCAGATGGCCAATTTAAAATGCAAATTGGTGGCAGAATCATGGTCGATTCAGCTTGGTATGATGATCCCGATAACAAATTTGGGGATGGTACAGAATTACGACGAGCCCGTATTTTTGTCAAAGGAACTGTTTGGGACAATTGGCATTACAAATTTCAATATGATTTTGCTGGTGGTGGAGCAATTAAAGATGCGTTTATTAGGTATACTGGGTTAAAGCAGCACCTAAATTTTCCGCTAGCTGTAACTGTGGGGAATTTCAAGGAGCCGTTTAGTCTTGAAGAGTTAACTAGTTCAAAATATATTACTTTTATGGAAAGGGCTCTGCCAAATGCTTTTGCTCCAGGGAGGAATCTTGGGGTTCAGTTGAGCAGTCATGGTAAAGTGATGGATGGTGGCTGGACAGCGGCCGTTGGTTGGTTTGGGAAAGGATTTGATGATGATGAAGTTGGTTCCGGTTTTGATGAGAGTACAGCTGTCGCAGGGCGTGTCACTTTTGCGCCGATTGCGACAAAAACCAAAGTTTTACATTTTGGCGGTGCAGCAGAATATCGAAGCTATGATGCGAATGCAGGTGCTATTTTAAGAGTAAGGCAGCGTCCTGAGTCTCATATAGCAGATCATCGGTTGGTCGATACAGGCAGATTTTCGGCTGGAAATACCACTAAGTGGGGTTTTGAAACAGCAGCTGTATACGGTCCTTTCTCAATTCAAAGTGAATATATGCACATGAATGCAACTGATGTTAATCGTACCGCTCAAGATGCTCGCTTAAATGGCTGGTATGTTTATGGCAGTTATTTTATTACTGGGGAGTCAAGAAATTATAGTGCCAAAAAAGGCGTTTTTGGTCGTGTCAAACCCAGCTCAATCGTCGGTCAAGGAGGTTGGGGTGCTTGGGAGTTGGCTGCCCGTTATAGCAGTCTTGAGCTTGAAAGTATCCCCGGTGCAAATGGTTGGGAGGAATATAATGTTACCATTGGACTGAATTGGTACGCTACACCAAGTATCAGGTTTATGGCTAACTATGTGTTAACTGACTCCAATAATCCAAACTTTGATGATCCGAATATCTTCCAATTACGCGGTCAAATTGATTTCTAATTGGTTGTTGGGCAACTATACTATTCGCGATCAAGAATGCACATAAACTAGATGACGTATTGTATTGATAGCGAATATAATAACGACATGAATGATTACCAGCTATCAGCCGACGAGATTAAACACCTTGAAGTGTTGCATCG
>JALXCS010000191.1 GCA_026990815.1 Methylomonas sp.
GGTACAATTAACCAAAGAAATCTTTTTTTAAGATACTTTATCTCTGAATACAAAAAGATTAAACCTTTAAAAAGAGAAGATCTAATTCAAAATTTAAAAAAATACAGGTTTTGCATAGAAATTTTTCTAAATATGGAATTTATTTAATATTTTCTTCATTTTCTTACAAATTTTCCGGTTATAATGCAGCTGCGGTCAAATTGAAATTTGATTTCGTGCTGGTTTTTTAAATCAGCGAGTTTTTAAAAGCCGGATTTAATTCGGCAAGATTATTGAAATAAGTGAGTAATATGTCAGAGCAAGTAGAAGGTACAGTTAAATGGGTTAACGATGAAAAAGGTTATGGTTTTATAGAGCAAGAGGGCGGCAAAGATGTATTTGTACATTATAGCGCAATCAATAGCTCTGGCCGTAAAACCTTGCTTGAAGGTCAGCGTGTAACGATGGAAGTGACGCAAGGCCAAAAAGGACCCCAAGCGGAGAATGTTCAGCCCTCCTGATCTGTTTTCTGTACTTTGACCGCAAGAGGGTAACCTCTTGCGGTCAGTTTAAATTTTAAGTTTTCCAGTATAAGTAAAAATTTGGAAATACCCTGGTTTCCAGTAATTTCTAAAAATAGTTCCCTTGTATTTATGGATTGGCAAAGCCTGGAACATCGTCTTTCAGAAGAGCTGGATCAAAATATCCAGATTGAATCTGTACAGCAGTTGGGTGGTGGTGATATTAATCAAGCCTATTCGATTAATTGTGCTGGGAAACCCTGTTTTATCAAAGTAAACCAAGCAAATCTCGTTGATATGTTTAAAGCCGAGCTAGCAGGCTTAAACGAAATCGCTGCAACGAGGACTATTCGCGTCCCAAAACCTATTTCTTGTGGCCAAGTAAATAATCACAGCTATTTGTTGATGGAGAACCTGAATTTAAAACGGGGTTCTTCCTGTACTGATATTATGTTAGCCAAGAGAATTGCCCAACTTCACCGGATTATACAAGCTTATTTTGGCTGGTTTCGAAATAATACCATCGGCAGTACTGATCAAATTAATGATCCAAGTGAGTCATGGCCGGATTTTTGGCGTCTGAAACGTTTGAATTTTCAACTGCAATTAGCTGCTGAGAAAGGATATACGGGGCGTTTACAAAAAAAAGGAGCATTGCTTTGCGAACAGCTGGATGCTTTTTTTATCGATTATCAGCCGCAACCATCCCTTGTTCATGGTGATTTATGGGCGGGAAACGCAGGCGTTTCAGAAGATAATGAACCGGTCATTTATGATCCTGCCTGTTATTATGCTGATCGTGAAGTTGATATAGCAATGACTGAATTGTTCGGTGGCTACAGTGCAAATTTTTATGCAGCTTATAATGATTTTTTTCCGTTGGATGCAGGATACAAGGTTAGAAAAACACTGTACAACCTTTATCATATTTTGAACCATCTGAATTTATTTGGATCTGCTTATGCAAGCCAAGCTGAAAATATGATTGAGCAGTTGCTGGCTGAAGTCGGCTAAGTGTATATGTTAGACATTTTTGAGCGAACAAACGTTAATAAGCAACTGTTTCTCTAATATTGTTAAAGTATCGGATCGATACTTTAAACTGTTATGACAAATAGCTGAAACGATCCTACCAACTATATATTTCCCACTGTTGAACATGAATTCCCTTTTCCAGATCGCTGTTCCTGACTTCTTCCAGTGTTCCGTCGCCATCAACATCCACCATATAATAAGGCGGCCCGATATCCGGGATCACTTTCACCTTGACAAGCTTGCCATTCAAGCGATATTCATGGATGGTTTTTTTACCGCGGCGAATAATCGTGATATCCGGCTCTAAAGCTTCGCCGCTTTGTACGGGCAAGGGTGGTTCTGGAATTTCTGGAGCCTGGGTTGAATCGCCCGGCGCCTCTGCAAAAGCTATTATTGGAAAAAAGGCAACAAAAATAAATAATCTATGCATACTAGATTCTCTTTAAATTAACTGTTGATATAATCATATGACAGATTATATAGATATCGTGCGATTAATGAATGTAATTATTTACATTTAGCATGTTAGAAAGAGATTGTGTTTCTAAATCATTGCTATGCATGTGGTTTTTTATTGCAGGAATGATCCACTAACAATACGGATACAGGAAATTAAATAATGAATAAAGAAATCAGACGGCACCAGGTTGTTATTGTCGGCGGTGGCGCTGCAGGTCTGGAGTTGGCCACTTTTTTGGGAAAAAAACTGGGAAGGAAAGGTTTGGCTGATATTACCTTGCTGGACGCAACCCATACCCATATCTGGAAACCTCTTTTACATGAAGTTGCCGCTGGAACATTAGATGAAACTGAGCAGGTGGAATATTTAGCACAGGCTTATCGTTCCGGATTTCTATTCAGACTAGGTCGCATGGATGGTTTGGACCGGAACAAAAAGCAAATTTCTGTTGCCCCAACATTGAGTGAAAAGACTGGTGAAGAACTGATTCCAAGGCGAACATTTCAGTACGATACGTTGGTGATGGCGGTTGGTAGCGTCAGTAATACCTTCAATATTAAAGGGGTTGATGAAAATTGCAGATTTCTGGATTCAGTTGCTGAAGCTTTCGATTTTCAGCAACAATTGGTTGAAACCTATATTAAAAGCCATGTTTTCCGCAAAACTAAATTGTCGATTGGTATTGTTGGAGCCGGAGCAACGGGTGTGGAATTGGCCGCTCAGCTTCATGAAGTGACCAATACCTTAGCCATGTATGGGTTAGATTCAGTCAAAGATGTAAAAATTACCATTATTGAAGCAGCACCGCGGTTATTGCCAGCTTTGCCGGATCGATTGGCAATGGCTACCCAGCAGCAATTAATTAATTTAGGTATTGATTTAAGGCTGGATTGTCGAGTTGTCGAAGTTACCAAAGAGGCGATAAAAACCCATGATGGTGAAATGATACCCGCAGAATTAAAAATCTGGGCGGCAGGCATCAAGGCACCGGACTGGTTTAAAAACCTGGATGGATTGGAAATCAACAATATCAATCAACTGGTTGTTGAACAAAATTTGCAGACCAGTGATGGCAATATTTTTGCCATAGATGATTGTGCGGACTGTCCCTGGCCGTGCCATGATTCCAATGTTCCACCAAGAGCCCAGGCTGCACATCAGCAAGCGACAACATTGGCCAAATCCATTATTAATCGCATCAAAGGAAAAGATGAATTAATTAAATATGTTTATCATGATTATGGTTCCTTGGTGTCATTAGGAAAATACTCTACAGTAGGCAATCTGATGGGCAATTTAATGGGTTCAGTCAGCGTTGGTGGTTTTATTGCTCGGGTGGTTTATCTGGCATTATATAAAATGCATCAGGTTGCGATTCATGGTTACTACCGCACTGCCATGTTGACACTTTCGGACTTGTTCAGAGACCGTGTCTACAAGCGGATTAAACTGCATTAATGGAATTTTGGTGAAAATATTGCTGCAAATAGCACTATTATGTTATTTGCGGTATCATTAAATTAAGATTTTTGGTTGTAGAAATGAGTATTGATATATGGTAGCTGATGGTTTTTCTTTGTGAAGGAGAATTAATGATTTGTTTATCCGGTACATCTTGCTTTGGCCTGCTAAAAGTCCTTATCAATGAAAAAACAAGTAAATTTCTCACAAAAACGACAGGAGATAGGAACTGAAATTAGTAATTATTCGCGGTAGGATAATCTCTAAAGAAATTGCTTGTTTTTCGAAAATAATAATAATGATTTTGAGGTATGGATTATGAAATTTGGTACCAGCAAAGAAACACAACGGTTACTGCAGTTGGTTGATCGAATGGCGGAAGCAGATGCTCCCATTTTGATTACCGGAGAAACGGGGACAGGAAAGGAAGTTTTTGCCCTGACTATTCATGAAAAATCATTACGAAAAAATAATCCTTTTATTGCAGTTAATTGCGGCGCATTTCCTGATCAATTGATTCAATCCGAGCTTTTTGGCCATGAAAAAGGAGCTTTTACCGGAGCTTATGAAAAGACCATAGGCAAAATCGAGCAGGCTAATGGCGGGACTTTATTTCTTGATGAGATTGGCGATCTTCCGCTTAATCAGCAAGCTAATTTATTGCGTTTTCTTCAGGATAGCTCGATAGTAAGAGTGGGTGGTCGCTCAACAATATCAGTCGATGTCAGGATCATTGCAGCAACGCACGTAAATTTAGAGGCAGCAATTGAACAGAAAAAGTTTAGAGATGACCTTTATCATCGTCTAAATGTTCTGCGGTTGCATATTCCTCCCCTACGTGAGCGTCTAGAAGATATTGATGAATTGACAAGATATTTTGCCGTTGAATTCATGCGCCAAAATGATATCAAGGTGAAGAAATTCAGTCGGGATGCGATGGCCGCCCTAAGATCGTATTCATGGCCGGGGAACATCAGGGAGCTCAGCAACCGGATTAAAAGGGCCGTTATTATGTCAGAAAAAGACCAGATTTTTCCTAAAGACCTGGGTTTGGAGCGGAGAGAACTCAGGCCGGGTATTCAAACGTTGAAGGAAGCCAAGGACGAAGCAGAAAAAAGTGTTATTTTGTATGCCTTAAGGCATACCGATCAAAATATACCTGAAGCGGCTCGCTTATTGGACATTACCAGGGCTACCTTGTACCGACTGATTGAAAAGCATGGCATTGATTTTAAAAAATCAGAACACAGTCAGCCTTTCAAGCGAGCTGCGTCTGAAGGAAGTAGTCAATTAATTTAATTTAGTTTTGTTTGGAAAAGAGGGAATTAAATTTCCCTCTAAACCAGTGAAATTGTTCAAGATTCTTACATTTTGCAATAAATTATATTTTTTCTAATTAAAATAAATATCGCAGTTCCTAACAACCAGAATGAACCTGGAATGGGTACTTCATTGGTATCTGGAGTAGCTGATAAATTGATGTTATCAATAATGATATTCGATCCATAGCCATCCAAACCTACATTCAATTGGAATCCTAGCCACCAGCCTGAAGAGTCTTTATATGAGGCGTCCAGTGTAGTGCTAAAAGAACCAGAACCAAAATGGGTGGTGTTAATCAAAAAACCAGTATTGCCCAGTGCGTCAAAATAATTACCTCCAAAATGGAACAAACCCACCATAAAGCTATCATCAGCCGGGGAGGTTTCACCGGAAAATGTCCAGTCAAAACTCAATTGTAAAACATCTTGGGGAGTTGTTGTGCTTAGATCAAGCGGTTGATAGAGGGAATTTGAAAAAAGCGCTTCATCAAGATTAAAGCTATTCAGATTGCCCGGGATTGATCTGTAATCCACTTCTATACGTGCAGCATAATTGCCGGCAACAGGTTCTACGATGGAGAAATCATTAAGTCCTTCTATGGGTGGGCCGAACCCATCAATATCTTCAAACCAATAAGAGAGGTCGCCAGTTTGGAAGTTGCCATTGACAATTTTAGCTGCATGGGCAATCTGTAAGGACGTCATGAATGACAAGCTAAAAAATAAGATTAGTTGATAGTTTTTTTTACACATAATTTTATTGTTGAAAGTTAAATTGATTGTTTTTAGTAAAGGGATATACTACAAGCGCGTAATATTATTCGCAAATAATATTATTGGTAAGCAATTGATTTAATAAGCTGTTTGTATTGGTTTTGGTTCTTTTTCTTGTGTTGCTAACATGTTGTATCGTTAAAAAACAGTGCTCTGTAGTATGTTTTTTATACGTAATATATTGTTGAAGATAGAACTGAGTGTTTA
>JALXCS010000192.1 GCA_026990815.1 Methylomonas sp.
TTGATGGCAAAACAGCCAAATAAGGGTGCTATGATTGCAAATTTTATGCAGGCCAAGATATTTCAAGAAAAGCGGGAATATGATAAAGCGATAGAAAAATACAAAGAATTATTAACAAAAATGCCCTATCAACTTGACGCGATGCAGGAGATGGCGCGCAGTTACGAAGCATTGAATCAAAGAGACAAGATGATTGAATATCTTTCTTCTTTAATTACTCAAACAAATAATAATATTCCTGCGTATCTTGTCAAAAGTAAACTATATTTACTAAACAAACAATTCGATAAGGCAAATGCAACATTAACAGAGGCTTTAAAAGTTAATAATAAAGTACCTCAGACTTATTTAACGTTAGCAGATACTTTTTTACAACAAAAAAAATATCAAGAAGCAATTAATAGCTTATTACAGGGCCAGACTGCAATCCCTGATAATTTGAAAATTCCCCTTAAACTGGCCGCAGTTTACAAAAGAACCGGTCAAAATCAAAAAGCGGCGAAAGTGTATGAGATGTTAATTGGGAAAAATGATAAATTAGATGTTGTAGCAAATGAATATGCTTCATTACTGGTCGATTTTTTTGGAGACCAGGAAAGTTTGCAAAAGGCAAGGCAACTTGCAATCAGATTTAAGGATTCCAGGCAACCTTTTTATCTTGATACCTATGCATGGACTGAACTTAAGCTAGGAAATGTTTCAGAAGCGTTGGAAATACTAAAAAAAGTTAATAGTGTAGCGGCATCTATTCCAGTTTTTAAGTTTCACTTAGGTGTGGCTTATCACCAGGCCGGCCAGGACTCTGTTGCCATTTCTGAATTGAAACAGGCAATTGAATTAGGGAAAAAACAAGGTGGTTTCGCAGAAAATGAAACCGCAAAAAAATTATTAGATAAATTGCTAAAACCTGTCGCTAGTTAATTTATTCAACCGAACTACAGTAAATTTTTTCAAAGAGGTTATTGCTGTGATGATATTAAAAAAAACAAAACTCGCCGTATTTATTATATTTTTTGGCTCATTAGTTTCAGCATGTTCATATTTGCCGGTGGCCATCGTGGGGCATCCACCGTTATCGAAAGAAGATGCTGTCGCGTTGGACTATACTTATCTTATAGGGCCTGGCGATAGCATTGACATTTATGTTTGGGGAAACCCTGATGTTTCAAGAGTAGTTACAGTCAGACCAGATGGAAAAGTAACGGTTCCTTTAGTTGAGGACATTCAAGCAAGTGGAAAAACAGCTTTTGAATTAGCCAGAACACTTGAAGAGGAATATGCACAATATATTAGAGACCCGCAGGTTGTGGTCATGGTGGCAGAATTTCAAGGTGTTGACCAGCAGCAAATTCGAGTTATTGGGCAAGTTGGTAATAGTGGTGGTGACAGTGGCTCTAATCGATACAGTGGTGAATCTATTCCTTACGAGCGTGGTATGACCTTAATGGATGTCATTATTCGAATTGGAAGTATAGGAGAATTTGCCAACGGAAACAGGGCTAGCATTATCCGCAAAGTCGAAGGTGTTGAAAAACAGTTCGGGGTAAAAATTGACGATTTAGTCGAAGATGGGGATATGTCGAAAAATGTCAAAATGTTTCCAGGGGATATTCTTGTTATTCCGGAAGCCTATTTTTGATGCCATTATGGTATAAATAGAAAAATTTACTTCAGGATTTTGAGGTCTATGAAGACTTATCATCTCGAGTAATAGTGCGAGTATCTATTAACTAATTAGTTTAGCATGTGGTATTAATAATTAACTGGCGCATAACAATGAATCCATTCAGCAAATTATATTTTTAGGTAGAAAACAAAAATGCAGGAACAATTAGCCGAGGCAATATATTATGTCAAAGGGACATTAAAATATAAATGGGTAGCAATAATAATCGCTTGGCTCATTTGTTTGGCTGGATGGCTGTATGTAATGGCAATGCCGAATCAATATGTTTCTGAAGCCAGGGTTCATGTGGATAGTAGGACAATGCTGCGTCCCCTGTTAAGAGGATTAACTGTTCAAACAGATGTTCGAGCATTAATTAGGATAATGCAGCAGTTAATGTTTACCAACAAAAATCTGGAAAAAATTGCTCATTTGGCTAAATTAAAAGGAATAGACCAAGGCGAAATCAAGCGAATACAATTACTGGAAGAATTAAAAGAAAATATTTCTATTTCAGGAGGAAAAAATGACTTATTTTCTATTTCTTATCATTCTGAAGATCCCAAAATAGCTAAAAATGTTGTGCTTGCTGTATTGTCAGTATTCTCTGAACAAACACAAATGAGAACTATGGGAGATATGGGGGCTGCACAACGATTTATTGATGAGCAAATACAAGAATATGAAAAGCGCTTACTTGCTGCTGAGCAGGCCCGTGAAGAATTTAGAAGGGTCAACTTTGGATTGCTTCCCGGAACAGAAAGCAGTCAGATGGCTCAGTTAAATGCCTTGAAAGTAAAACTTGATGAAGCAAAATTGATGTTAAATGAAGCATTATCAAGAAAGAATATTTTGCAGTCCCAGTTAGATGAAGCTTTGGATACCGATGAAGAGTGGGCTATTTCAAATTTAACGCAAGATGCTCTTACTGGAGATTCAAAAATCCAAGAACTGAAGTCTAATCGGACTGATCTTTTGTTGAAATATACTGAAAACCATCCTGCAGTACTCGCTATTGACAGTATTATCAAACTTCTTGAAAAGCGTAAGGAAGAAGAAAAGAAAAATAACCCTGATTCAGGAGCTTCGGTTGATTCGATGGCTATGGTGAATCCTTATGTCCAATCACTAAAAATTGCTGTGAACGAAGCAGGGGCAGAGGTTGCAGCAATACAATCCAGAGTGAATTCTCTGCAAAAGAGATTAGACAAGAATAAGGATCAGCTGGATCAACGACTAAAAGTTGAGACGGCAATGCAGAATTTGAACAGGGATTACGATACTATAAAAACAAACTATATGAAATTGCTGGAGCGCAAGGAGCAGGCCTCAATGTCTGAAAAACTTGACCTTGAGGCGGCTTCCCTAAAACTTAAGGTGGTTGATCCTCCTAAGTTACCGATAAAACCTGATTCACCCAATAGAATGCTGTTAATTCCGGTAGTGTTGATTGCGGGGCTTATAGCAGGGCTTGGTATTGCGTTTCTTCTTTATTTCATCAAACCCACGTATATGTCCACAAGACAATTACGAGTTGCGACTGGTTTGCCAGTATTAGGGACTGTCTCAATGCAAAGCTTTGAAGACGAAGGAGATGATGTGCGCTCTGTTTATCCTCCTTTAATAGCCGTGGTGAGTTTAGCAGCAATTTTTTTGCTTCTTATGTTTATAGAAATTCTAGCTGCTACAAATGAAACTGTTTATGGATATGTTCAAAATATCTATTGGCAACTAAATACTTTGATTGGAGGCTAATGTGGGAATTATTGATGAGGCATTAAAAAAGGCTGATGATGAAGGCCAAAATAATAATCTTAACAAGCCGGCAAATATAATTGAAGACCAAAGTATTGATAATAAAAAAACGCCTAAGCAGGAAATATTCAAAGCAAAACCACGACGAAAGACAGCGAAAAAGTCTGAAACCATAAAGCTAGATTGGGACTATATCAATAGCCAAGGGTTTTTGACTGCGAATACTGAACGCCTGCAGATGGTAGAAGAATATAGAACAATTAAAAGGCCTTTATTATCAAATGCTTTTGGCACAAGGTCGAAAGGAATTGAACGAGCAAACTTGATTTTAGTTACTAGTAGTGTTCCTGGGGAAGGAAAAACTTTCTCTGCAATAAATTTAGCCTTAAGTATCGCTCAAGAGCGTGATAAAGAAGTTTTGTTAATCGATGCTGATGTTGCAAAACCATCTATTGCAAATGCATTAGGTATTGAAAATACCCCGGGACTGATAGAGTATCTGGAATCAGATGATATGGACTTTTCTGAAGTCATACGGAATACGGATTTAGATGGATTCCGTGTCGTTCCTGCTGGAGATTGGCATAGTTATTCAACAGAATTGCTAGCAAGCAATAAAATGGCAGAATTGGCTTCTGAATTAAGTCAACGTTATTCGGACAGAGTTGTCATTTTTGATTCTCCCCCTCTATTAGCTGCGACACAAGGAGAGGTATTGGCAAGTTTGGTAGGCCAAGTTGTGCTTGTTGTTGAAGCGGAAAGTACATTACAAGCGACAGTCAAAGAAACTGTTAGTAAACTGGATAATTGTGATGTGGTACTTGCTCTCCTAAATAAAACCAATCGTAGTTTTAACTTCGGTTCTTATGGCTATGGCTATGGCTATGGCTATGGCTATGGACAATATGGCCATTGACAAAAATAAAAATTATTCGGCTTTTATGGAATTATGCGAAAAACAATCATATGCCATCTTTTTTTTCTGATTTCTATATTTTCTTGCCATAAAAACTTATGGGCTCGTAATTGGCAGCTTGACCCAAGTCTCAGCGTTCAGGAAACATATTCAGATAATGTCAGACTAGCTCCTTCAGGTGAAGAAAAAAGTGCCTTCGTAACAGAAATAAGTCCTGGTATTTCGTTTTCACGACAAACAGCAAGAAATAAAATAGATTTGAATTACCGAATGCAGAATTTTTTTAATGCAGGAGGCAATGATAGTTATGATTTGTTCCACCAGTTACAATTTGATTCAACAACAGAATTTTTGAGAAATTCATTGTTTTTGGATTTAACCAGTTCAATTAGCCAGCAAAATGTGAGTAATATTCGATCAGCAAGTGATAATATTACTGGTGGAGATAATAGAACGACTGTTACACGTTATGGTTTTTCGCCTTATTGGACGCCTCATTTGCATGGTTATGCAGATGGTGAACTGCGTTTTCGTTATGAAAAACTTTCCACTGACAGGGATAGCCAGAATGGTTTTTCAGCCATATCCAATCCCAACACCTTAACAACCAACTCATTGTTGTCTGATTCCGAGACGACTGAGGAATCAATACATTTAAAAAGTGGCTGGCGTTTTTCAAGAGCTACCTGGGCGGTTAATTTTGTCAATCGTGAGCAGAAAAGGCAACGTGGTGATGACGTGATTTTTCGTAATGCTGATGGCTTGATAAGAGTTCACATTAACAGAGAATTTAGTTTTTTTGCTCAAGCAGGTTATAGCGATAATAGTTTTCAAGGCTTCAGTAACAATAGAAATAGGAATGGTTTTTTCTATACCTTTGGTGGTGGCTGGCATCCAAGCCGCTACTTTGGTATAGATGCTGGTTTCGGTAATAATTCCTTTGTTACACTCGAACTAAGTCCAACAAGGCACATGAAATGGGATATTACCTATCGAAATAATGATATCGGGACGAACACAGGTAGCACCTGGGAAAGTCACTTTGAATGGAAAACCAGGCGTGCGACTTGGACAGCCAGTTATTCAGAAGATACAACAACAGTTCAATCATTACTTGCTGAAACTAGACCTTTTACTCTAACTGGTCAACCAGTTATTGATCCAGTCACCAATCAACCCTTCCAAAGAGATATCAGTTTGCCTAATTTAGTTGATGAAGTTTTTATCAGAAAACGTGGTGAAATATCTTTTGCTTACCAGACTGGAAAAACTGATTTAAATGCCAGGGTATTTAGCGAAAATAGAATTTTCCAAGTGTCGGGAAGAAAAGATGACGTAGTTGGGGCTTCGGCAGACCTGAATTGGCAATTTGCCAGAAGAACAAGTTTTTTTGCG
>JALXCS010000193.1:0-14624 GCA_026990815.1 Methylomonas sp.
ATTGGATTTTATTGGTTTGAATAAAAAAAAATAATTGCTTTGTATAATCATAATTATTTGCAATCATATATTGGCCATTCCACTCAGTAGTAGTGGAGCAAGCGCCTTGATGGAAAATAGCCTCAATTGTTTCAGGCTTAAATATTCCTGATAACAATTTTGCTATGAATACCTGTTTGTCCAGATAATCAGCAATTTGACAATCGACTAGGTTTTTAAATTTAATTCCTTCGGTTAAATCATCAACAACCAGAATATCATCGTAACCACGCTGGTTTAAACCAAGCACCAAATTACTGCCAATAAAACCAGCGCCGCCAGTTACGATGATCATGATTACTTATGCTTCAGCAACTATCTTAACAAGTAAAACTGCATTAACATCAGTATGCAGATGAATAGTTATTTCATACTCACCCGTATGTCGAATCACACCTTCAGGTAGTCTTACTTCATGTTTTTCAACCTTTGCTCCAGCCTGTGTGATCGCATCGGCAATATTTTGAGTACCAACAGAACCAAACAGCTTTCCTTCTTCACCCGCTTTTTGAGCAATGACAATATCTAACTTAGAAAGCTCTGCTGACCGCTTTTCAGCAATAGCAAGTTTTTCCGCTGCTTTGTTCTCAAGTTCTGCTCTACGCTTTTCAAATTCGGCAATCTTTTCTGGCGTGGCAGGAACTGCTTTTCCTTGGGGTACTAAATAATTTCTCCCGTAACCAGACTTAATATTTACTTTGTCACCCAGATCACCCAGGTTTGCTATTTTTTCAAGAAGAATCACTTCCATCTTTTAAATCCTCATTTTTTTTCGGTTCATACCGAACAATCCGGTGTCATTAGACACCTGTATTCATTGAAGCTTTATTGCGCAAATTCAACCAGGTATCACTTAGACCCATAAGGGCAACTGGCAATAAAACATGGGGTATCAAAAACAACAACACATAAAAAAAAGGAAGCAAATAGGTTTTTGCTTTCATCGCGGCGATTAATGAATGAGCGATGGCTGTGCCGATAAATACATAAAACAAGAATATTGGAATAACAACATTCCAGGCAGCTTCCGATAAAATTCCAGAACCCAAAATTGCAACAAGTAAAACAATAACACTCACCATTGCAAAAACCGGATGTGCTCTTAACGCCAAATATTCTTGCCTGAAACCGCCCGGATTATATAAAACCGATTGCCACCACCGGCCAATAAGCAATCCTAATAATAAACCTGAAATATAACCCGTGACCAACATGCCTGTCATAAACTTTGACATATTTGCAATAGCCTCCTGTCCCACCTCAATTTCAGAATTTTCCAGTTGCGATGCCATGGGCTCAATAACTGCAGCCAAAATCTGATTCCAAAGAGTTGAAGGGTTTTGCATAAATAGATACACTGAAACAACAACGAGGGCACCAAATATGGCCGCTAATTCCAAAACCAGCGAAAGTCTTCTACTTTCACGGAGGATAATGGCGACAATCCAGACAGGAAACCAGAGCACAACACCATATGCCAGCGCGAACTTATAATTACCCAGCAAAACAATGCTCATCAAAGCAGCTATGGCACAGGCAGACAACATAACAAAAGCGCCATCATGAGCACCGCGTCTTAAGGTAACCAAGGCAATAGCAGCAGAACTCAATAAACTCGCAGGCGGCAATAGCATAGATAAAAATGCAAGAGCAGAAGCAACCATTGCTGCCTGCCATCTTCCCCGCATTATATGCTCTGCCAAAAACTTCATCGTTAATGTGTTGTTTAGTTTGATTTATTTATGTGCGTCACAAAACGGCAAAAGCGCAATATAGCGAGCTCTTTTAATTGCTGTCGCTAACTGTCTTTGTCGTTTTGCTGAGGTTCCAGTAACTCGGCTTGGAATAATTTTACCGGTGTCACTGATATATTCGCTGATCAAATCCAGATCCTTATAATCAATTTCCTCACCGATTGGTCCGGGTCCGAACCTTTTTCTACTCATATTTCTTGCCATTTTTTCTCTCTCAAATTTAGAAAATTAATTAATTTTATTCAGCTTGTTCAGGCTTTCCCTGATTTGAATCAGCTTCGCTCGCCGGCTGCTCCTCTGTTATTTTTGCACTCGCAACGACAACTTCAACTTTTTCTTCAATGACATCAACTTCGGGAGTCGTCCTATTTTCAGCAGTAGTTATCTCAGCAATTTTAGAAGGATCAGTGATCGCCTCTTTTTTCTGTAAAATCATGTTACGCAATACCGCATCATTAAAACGAAAAATGGTTTGAAGTTCTTCGAGAGTTGCCTGATCACACTCAATATTCATCAACACGTAATGTGCTTTATGAATTTTGTTGATGGGATAAGCCAAATGCCTACGGCCCCAGTCTTCAAGCCGATGAATAACGCCAGAAGCATCTTCAATGATCGAACGATAGCGATCAATCATTGCAGGTACCAAAGAACTTTGATCTGGATGGACTAAAAATACAATTTCGTAATGCCTCATATATTTTCCTTTTGGTTTAATAGCTTTCTATTGATAACAACAGTAAAGCAAGGATTAGGCTCAATGCCTAGATAAACGCTTAATTATATAATTTTAACTCTACTAATGGAAGATAATAATCTAGCACATTTAGACACGAGAGTTCTTTACTAAAACAATTATCTTCTTAAGCTAGTTCATAAAAAACCGCTAAGATATTAAAAAATCAAAACAAATCATAACCCATTGGTTTTCAAGTATTTTTGTGGAAAAAATAGCAAAAATAGAGATCGGCATCACACAACACAAAAATCGACATGGAATTAAGCCAAAATTAAGAAAGGTTGTTCCATACTATGTGGACAGAAATAGAAAATTTAAAGCTCTTTAGAGCAGCGTTTATAGTGAGAACCCATCATGAATTCAAAGCACTACAAACATCAATGCCGATACTGTCAAATTGAAATGGTAAATGCTCAAAAATTAATGCCTTTATCAGCGTATTCAAAATGGCTGCAAGAAAATCACTCTTCACCAAGCATCTTAAAGTGCCCGGTATGTGGCTATAGCGAGCTTGATCAAGACTTTCCAGAAAACTGCGGTTACAGCGATTCTGCTAATTATGCAAGATCGATTAACAATAATAATTCGGGGCATAACAGACAACCTGGTTAAAGGCTTGTCTTGAAATATCACGCCATCATTCAGCTGCAATCAGAAAAAAAACCCCTCAAGATGGCAAGAAAATATTCAGGCTGTTCAGCATGCAACCAATGGCCTGCCTCCGCAATGATTTTAAAAATAGCATTCGGGAAAAGTTTGCAAATTAATTCATAATGAATTTTTTCAACATGTTTAGATTTCCCACCAACCAAAAATAAACTTTCCCTAGGGAAAGGATTTACATTCTCAACATACGGAAAAGCAATAATTTCTGGGGCTGACTTCTTAAAAACATCCAAATCAACCCGCCACATATATTCCCCATCTTTTAATATCAAATTCTGCAATAAAAATTGTCGGAAATTAGTATCTGGCAACAATTCTGACAATAATTCATCTGCTTGCTTACGGTTTTTTATCTGCTCCAACGGCAGGTCTTGCAACGCCTCGATAATATTTTCAAAACCATGTTGATAAGTAACCGGCGCAATGTCGACAATAACTAATTTTTCAACAAGTTTGGGATAATTTAAAGCTGTCCACATTGCAACCTTACCTCCCATGCTGTGGCCTAACAGACAAGCTTTTTCAATCTTATGCTCCCGCATAAATGCCTCAACATCTGCCGCCATACTTGGGTAGCCCATTTCCTGAACATGAGGAGACTGTCCATGATTACGCAAATCAGGCACATAAACATGAAAACTTTCCGACAATTTTTTTGCTATCGCCCTCCAGTTACGAGAAGAAGCAAAAAAACCATGCAAAATCACAATAACAGGCGCATTTTCCCGGCCAAATTCTTGATAATGCAATTTTACTGTACTACTCATTGCGTAAAGTAATAAGCCGCACCCATCAAGGCACCGAACACGCCGCCCCAGACAACCAACCAGCCAAGGTGCTGCCGAATGATTTCCTGAACCATCTCTTTAACCATCTGCGGCGTCAATTCCGACAACCGCTTATCAATCACGGTTTCTACTTTAGTAATAATATCCTCACTGATCTTATGAGCATTCAAACCATTTTGTAATGCCGCCTTGAAACGATCTGATTCCACCATTTCTTTCAAAGTATCGCGCATCTTATGAACAAACGGGGCTTTTAAAGGAATTAATGTCTCTTCACCCCCCATCATCTGCAACATACTGCCAAATGAAGATTCCATAATTGAAGCTACCAGCCCTTCATAAACCTTCTCATAATCAACTGCATCCAGAAGTGGTTCCAAGTTGAGTAAACCACTTCCCTGATGTTCTTCAGTTTCAATAAATTGTTCAATATTTTTTGATGTGAAGAATTGCTCCATCATTAAAGATTTAATGGAACCTTTAAATTCTTCAAAACGATTTGGAATAACGCCGGAACCATAAAGCAATGGCACTTTTTCAAACAACATATAAACGGCCAGCCAGTTGGTGACTGCTCCAGATAGCGCAAAAAAACCGACAGTTTGCAGCAATGACGAATAGATTGGCGAATTATAGCCAAGAATAATTAAAGCCAGTGCTAATAAATTAGTAATTAAACTTTTATTAAAAAATGAAGCTATTCGCATTTTAAAATAAGAGAAAGAACCACTTGAAAAACCATAAAAAACTCTCTGCCAAAGCTTTTCGACAGAGAGATCATTTTTTCAGAAAAATTACAGCAATGGAGCAATCACCAGAGAAACTACTGACATTAGCTTAACGACAATATTCAATGTTGGTCCGGAGGTATCTTTAAATGGATCACCTACGGTATCGCCACAGACTGCGGCTTTATGAACATCACTTCCTTTACCACCAAATTCACCGCCTTCAATCAGCTTTTTGGCATTATCCCAGGCACCGCCAGCATTCGCCATAAATAATGCCAATAAAACACCTGATACCAGCGAGCCAGCCAACAGCCCTCCTAATGCTTGTTTATTGACAACAAAACCCACCAAAACAGGGGTACAAACTGTAACCAGCCCGGGCAAAATCATTTCTCTTAATGAAGCTTTAGTAGATATTTCAACACAACGACTTGAATCAGGTGGGACCTCACCACTCATCAATCCCGGAATTTCCCGAAATTGTCGCCGAACTTCTTCGACCATATCCTGCGCTGCCTTTCCTACCAAATCCATTGTCATCGCCGCAACCAAAAATGGCACACAACCACCTATAAACAAACCGATAACAACCAAGGGATTCAATAAATCGATGACGGTTAAATGTGCTGCTGCTGCAAAAGCTGAAAACAACGCCAATGCAGTTAACGCTGCAGATCCAATGGCAAAACCCTTGCCCACAGCGGCTGTCGTATTACCGATAGCATCCAGCGAGTCTGTAATTTTTCTGGTTTCTGGACCAAGCTCGGCCATTTCACTAATGCCACCGGCATTATCAGCAATCGGACCATAGGCATCTACTGACATGGTTACACCAGTAGTTGCCAACATACCGACTGCCGCAATTCCAATCCCATATAAACCTGATGAGTAATAGGCAAGAAATATAGCGGCACAAATACCAAGAATCGGAAACACTGTTGAACGCATACCAATACCTAAACCTGCAATGATATTGGTCGCCGGCCCAAACTTGGACGCTTCTGCAATCAGTAAAATAGGTTTTTTTGAAGTATAGTAATCTGTCACCCTACCAATAAAAATCCCTACCACCGTACCGCCAAGCACAGCATAGAACGGGCCATTTACTGAGGTTGTTCCATCGCTCAAAATAAACTGGATCGAAAATTGATTAATGACAAAATAGGCGCCAATCAAAAAAATAACTGCCGCAATCCAGGTCACACCTTCCAAAGCATGGGCAGGATGAATATGTTTCAAAAACTGCATCGCTAAAACTGCAATAATAGAAGCTACTAAACCTATCATGATTAACGCAAGAGGCAATATCAAGGCCTTTGGTTGCATAACACCCATGTCAACAAAATTAGTTGATGATGCGGCAATGGCGATGGTAGCAATCACAGAACCCACATAAGATTCAAAAATATCAGCCCCCATTCCTGCGGTATCACCCACGTTATCGCCAACATTATCAGCTATGGTTGCTGGATTTCGTGGATCATCTTCCGGGATACCAGCTTCAACCTTCCCAACAAGATCAGCACCAACATCCGCCGCCTTGGTATAAATTCCTCCTCCAATTCTGGCAAACAAGGCGATGGATGAAGCCCCCATTGCAAAACCGCTAATGGCTTTATAATTGGATATTAACGAAGGATCAATCAGCAAAAATGCAATCGAAACACCTGCCAAACCCAAAGAGGCAACAGCCAACCCCATTACTGAGCCACCGCCAAATGCAACTAAAAGTGCTGCCCCCATACCCTCTTGATTAGCGGCCCAGGAAGTCCGGACATTAGCTCGAGTGGCTGCCTTCATGCCAAAAAAACCAGCAAACATCGAACATGCTGCCCCGCCCAAAAATGCGTAGGCAGTTCCATGATCAATGAGAAAAAAAATCAGTCCTGCAACCAGTAAAACAAAGATCGAAAGAATTTGATATTCTGATTTTAAAAATACCATCGCTCCGTCATGGATCAGATCTGAAATCGCTTTCATTTTTTCCGAACCGACCTCGTGCGATAGTATGATTCGGTAAATAATAAAAGCGATAACTAACCCGATGCCTCCCATAATCGGCCCGATTGACTGTAACACTGCAATACTCATAGCAACTCCCAGTTTGAATTATTATTAATTGTTAGCGTAAAAAAATTTTTTACATAAATCGCAAATGACGGATAGATATAGCTAGCTCCTCCATCACACAGGTATTTAACTTGTAAATACACAATAAACCGCCGGCCATGCTAACCGATTTTTCCGCGACTGACTATTGAATATTTTCAATCAACATGTCAATTTTTTATCCCAACCCCCTTGTGCAGTAAAAACAGGCTAAAAATAATCAAAACTACGATAAAACCACTCGTCATAATAAAAGCCATTTGGATATTCACATCGGACACCCCGATCAAGCCATACCGGAAAGCATTTATCATGTACAAAATGGGGTTCAGCAATGAAATTTTTTGCCAGATTTCCGGCAACATGGACACCGAATAAAAAACCCCTCCTAAATAACTCAAGGGTGTCAAAATAAAATTAGGGATAATTGATATTGCATCAAAACTGTCTGCAAAAACTGCATTAATAAATCCGGCCAAAGCAAACAGTGTGGACGTCATCAATGCTACAAATAAGGCCAGACCGAGATTTTGTGGGAAAATATCAGTAAAAAACAATGAAATACCGGCAACAACTGAACCTACCATTAAGCCTCGGGCAATTCCGCCAGAAACATATCCGGCCAATATTACCCAGTTCGGAATCGGAGAAACCAACAACTCCTCTATATGTTTTTGAAATTTGGTGGAATAAAATGACGAAACCACATTGGCATAAGAATGACTGATGACTGACATTAAAATTACACCAGGTACAATAAATTCCATGTATGTGGCATCATATATTTTGCCTATTCTTTGGCCAATCAAAGTACCAAATATTAGAAAATATAAGGATGTGGTAATAGCTGGCGGTAACAAGGTCTGTGGCCAAATACGGGTAAACCGGCGAACTTCCTTGGTAAAAATCGTTGTAAAAGCAATCCAATTATTCATAATCAGGCATTTTGTGATTGATCTTGATTAATTAAATCCAAAAATAGCTGTTCAAGACGATTTGATTTATTTTTCAAACTAGATACCTGAATATCCCGTTCGGTCAATTCCTGAAACAGCTGATTCAAACCTTGCTCCTTTGGTACAGCCACATTCAGCAAACTATCGCCTTCCAATTCAATTACAAACCCAGGTATCTCAGGGGCATTGCTAACAGGACGGGCTAAATCCATCACAAAATAATCAACATTAAGACGAGCAAGCAAACTACTCATTCTAGAGTTCTCTACAATTCGACCATGATTAATAATGGCAATATTTCGACATAGATTTTCTGCCTCTTCAAGATAATGGGTAGTCAGAATAATCGTTGTACCTCCTGCATTAACTTCGCGCATCAACTGCCACATAGAACGACGAATCTCAATATCAACACCTGCTGTGGGTTCATCCAGTATCAGAAGCCGAGGGTTATGGACCAAGGCTCGCGCAATCATTACTCTTCTTTTCATGCCGCCTGACAAACGCCGTGAAACAATGTTGCGCTTGCCCCATAACTGCATCTGTTTCAAACATTTTTCTGCATTTTTCCTGGCTTGCTTACGTGGTATTCCATAATATCCGGCCTGATTTAGCAAAATATCCTGAACAGTTTCAAACTGATTAAAATTAATTTCCTGTGGAACCAGACCAATATAGCTTTTTGCACACCCACAATTTTTATCCAGATCAGCATCAAAAATTTTGACCGTACCTTTGGTTTTCGTAACCAAAGAACAAACAATACCAATAGTGGTTGATTTTCCCGCCCCATTCGGACCCAACAGGGCAAAAAAATCCCCTTCAGCAACATCCAAATCAATTCCTTTGAGCGCTTGAATGCCGCCCTTATAGGTTTTTTGCAAATTTCGAATAGAAAGTGCTTTCATGTAACAAGTAGTACTTAACTGATGAGGACAAATAGGTTAAATTAATAGCATGATTTTATCCAACTGACATAGTCATCTGATAAACATAAACCTGACAATTCTATCAGATACAATCATTTTTCGTAGATAACAAGGATTATCCATTGACCACCCAAGCTCCAGAAATAGTAGCTGCTGTTGACTTAGGTTCCAACAGCTTTCATATGATTGTCTGTCGATTAAAGGACGGAAAACTTCATACGATTGACCGTTTAAGAGAAATGGTTCGTTTAGCCTCCGGTTTAAATGAAGATAAATTTTTGTCTCAGGAAGTACAAGATAGAGCGCTTGCCTGCCTGGAGCGGTTTGGTCAACGTATCCGCAACTTTCCTCCTGGCAGTGTTCGAGCAGTCGGCACTAATACGCTGAGATCCGCAAAAAACTCCAATCAATTTTTATCACTGGCCGAAGCCGCCCTGGGTCAACCCATTCATGTTATTTCCGGAATCGAAGAGGCGCGCTTGATCTATTTGGGTGTTGCACATAGTCTGGAAAGCAATGGTAAAAAACGCTTTGTTATGGACATTGGTGGCGGTAGTACCGAATATATTATTGGCAAACATGACCAGCCCAGGCGAAAAGAAAGTGTACCCATGGGTTGCGTATCCATGAGCAACAAATTTTTCCCGAATGGAATTATTAGCAGCAAAAAATTTCGCCATGCTGTTTTGTACGCACAGCAACAATTAGAACCTTATGAAAAAGCCTTCAGCAGCAAACGATGGGAGGAAGCCATTGGCGCATCTGGCACCTTGCGGGCAATCAATAAGGTACTGCAGACAAATGACTGGAGTAACGAAGGTATCACCTTATTCGGACTAGAAAAATTAGTAGATTTTGTAGTCCAGCATAATCATGTAGATGAATTTTCCTTGCCTGGATTAGATCCTCAACGTGCACCTGTTTTCCCCGGTGGTTTAGCCATTATCTATGGCAGCTTCCGTAGCCTTGGCATCGAACAAATGACCGTATCCGATGGCGCTTTGCGCGAAGGATTGGTATTTGATTTACTGGGCCGAATCTTCAATAAAGATATACGTTCCGATACCGTTCAGACTACCGCTGAACATTATCATGTTGACATGGTTCATGCGGCACGAGTGCAAAACACCATCCACTACATGCTCGGACAGTTAAAAAAATGTCACTCCTTATCTGTTGAAGAATCCCCCCATTTTCTTAACTGGGCCGCAAATCTGCACGAAATAGGTCATGAAATTGCCCATAACCAATACCATAAACACAGCGCGTATATTATTAAACATTCAGATTTAGCTGGTTTTTCCCAGCAGGACCAGAATTTGTTATCGACTATTGTCAGAGCGCACCGCCGTAGATTACCCAGAAAAATGTTTAAGGAATTGCCAAAGCCTTGGCATAAAAATGCCATCTACCTGACCATCATCCTACGTCTGGCAGTACTGCTGCATAGAAATCGACATGATTTTGATTTACCGGAATACACAATTTCAATAGATAATAAAACCATTAATCTGGAATTTCCCGCCCAATGGCTTCAAAACTCACCATTAACCCATGCTGATCTAATGCAGGAAGCAGAATATTTAAATGCTGCCGATTTTATCCTGGAATTCAAATAACGTATGTTCAATGCCCTCAGGATACTTTTTTTCAGTATCAGTATCCCTGCAATTATTCTTGCGGCACTTTTAATTTATGCAACTGATAACACTCCGGCAATCACTAATACCTGGTACCTGACCTCGCAGGATATCCAGCGCGCCAAGGAAATTGTCAGTACAACTCGCCTACGTCGCCGAGGCGTGAAAAGACTGGTTTTAAATGAGAAAGATTTGAATATTGCAGCCAGCTATATTTTAAAACCCTTCGTTAAAGGGTACACTAAAATCACCCTAGGTCCCGATAAAATAAATTTTTTGTTCAGCTTCAAATTACCCAACAATTTATTAGGCAACTTTTTAAATATCAATTTTTCTCTGAACAAACAACATGGATTTCCACAGGTTAAAAACCTGTCTTTTGGGAAATTAACCATTGCCGATGAATTTGCAGGGCTGGTTATTGAAAACATCATCAAACATAGTCAGCTCAATCAATATTTTATATTGCTGGGAAAGCATTTGAAAGGCATCACTATTAAGCCAGATCAAATAGTAATTACCTACTTTATGACACCGGCTTCATATATTGAAGCGCAAAATTTTCTTCTGGAACATGCCCAAGAAAATAATATCTTTGCAGTTTATCAACGCAGGCTTAACGAAGTGCTTCGCACACATAACCGAAGAACCAGATTGTCACTGGCGGACTTATTAAAACCACTATTCCAATTAGCTACGCAACGTTCCACACTGGAAACCGCCATTGAAGAAAACCGTGCAATCATTTACATCGTCAGCGCTTATGTCAACAGCCGCGAAGTTTTCAAGTTTTTGTCCTATGACAGAAGACGCAGACCCATTATTTATCGAGTCTACTTATACGGCCGCACTGACTTGGCTCAGCATTTTATGGCTTTGGCAGCGGTCACTTCTTCAGGAGGCACCCGTCTTGGCCACTTACTGGGACTTGAAAAGGAAATATTCGATTCAAAAGGCGGCAGTGGCTTCAGTTTTGTCGACCTGGCCGCAGACAGAGCAGGAATGTACTTTGGTAAAATGGCAACATCTTCACCTGAAAATGCACTCAAATTTCAAAAAATTATGTCAGAAATAAAGGACTATCGTGCCTTTATGCCGGAAGCAAGGGACTTACCAGAACGCATGAACGCGAAGCAATTCAAGGTCCGTTTTCAATCAGTCTATAGTCCTGCTTATCAGAATGTATTAAGAAAAATAGATGCCAGAATTAAAGCCAGTCCTTTATATGCTTTTCAGAAAAAACAGGATAATTAATGTATATGTGAAATTTCAACATTTTTGTACTTGTCAGTTGCTAACAGGTACAAAACAATTACTACAATAAAGCGAGTAACTGTTGAACGATTTGACGCTTATCTTGCGCCAAATATTGTGCAATATTTTTCGCAACTGCATCCATTCAGATGCACAAGTTGTATGCGTAGAATGGATTAGCGAAATGTAACCAGACTATTTTTTGACTGTTAAACGCTCAAAACATAAGGCTTATTGCAACCCTTCTTGGCTTTGAAGTTTATGTATCTTATAAACTATTTTTTTCCACCTGTAGTGCTTGGAGCAATTGTTTTGCTGGCATATACCCTGGATAGACTGTGCCTTTTTCTGTAACGATCATGGGAGTACCTCGAGCACCAAGTTCATGTGCCAAGTTCATATGTTTATCAACTGGATTTTTGCAATTTTTTGGCTCTGGATCATTACCTTTCTTTGCTTCAGTTAAAGCGGCCTTTCGGTCTTTTGCACACCAAACTGAAACCGCTTTGTTGTAAGAACTCGAACCTTTTCCTGCTCTTGGAAAAAATAGATACTGAATAGCAATACCCTGATCAAGATATTGATCAATTTCAGAATGCAGCTTCCGGCAATATCCGCAATCAATATCAGTAAAGACAGAAACTGTATATTTAGTTTCCTCTGGCTGGAAAATAATCATCTGGTCCTTGCCTATCTTTTCGATTGATTTTGCTCTGATACCAGCCAGTTTTCCCTCAGTCAAATCCTTTCTCGCTTTTACGTCAATCAGCTTACCCTGTAGTAAATATTTCCCGTCATCTGAGGCATAAAAAATATTTGAACCTGCTACCACTTCATAAAGCCCAGGAATTGGGCTAGTCTGCACTGAATCAACCTTCAATCCAGGCATGGAACTACTCAGCATTTGTTTAATATCATCTTCATTTGCAGATACTGAACCAATAGAAAAACTCAAGCTGAAAAAAATTAACAGAATTCTATTTGTAAAATTCATAATGATGTAAGAGTGCAAAAATTGTTAATAAGTCAATTAAAGACTTGCAAAATTGTAATTGGTTCAATATCTGAAAATTATAGACTATTGGATCAATCGCTCAATATCCAGCATAATTGCCAAGCCCATTAACAGTAATAACAAAGCCATACCGATCTGTTGAAAAAAAGCTTGAGCCCGATCTGAAACCGGACTTCCCTTAATTGCCTCAATGATATAAAACATCAAATGCCCGCCATCCAACACCGGTACGGGTAGTAAGTTAATCACGCCAAGACTAACGCTAACCAATGCTAAAAACTTGAGAAAGGGAGTTAACCCCATCTCTGCAGATTGGCCAGCATATTGGGCAATACTGATTGGGCCACTCAGATTTTCAACGGAAGCTTTACCAATCAGCATTTTGCCTAGCATCTTCAATGTAGCAGATGAAAATTCATAGGTTTTCTTCACTGCTGCAGCAAGTGCAGATATTGGCGGCAGTGAGTATTCAACAACCATTGACTCCCGTATATTTTCCGGGATTTTTACACCAGCACCAATTTTTCCGACCTGGCCATCTTCAGATTCCACAATTTCAGGTGTAATGGTCAAATGTAATCGAACACCATCGCGCTCAATTTCAAGATCAATCGCTACACCAGGATGATCACGTACATATTCAACCCATTGCATCCATTCCTTTAGCGGAGTGCTATCAGCACTGATTAAAACATCGCCAGGCTTTAATCCTGCACGAGCGGCAGCACCATCTGGCAAAACTTTGTCGATTACCGGCTTAATCTTAGGTGACCAAGGTGTAAGACCAAGTTTCTCATAAAGAATTTTAGGATCCTGGCTGGCTGAATCAGGAATTCTCAAAGTTCGAACCTGCTGCTCACCGCCTGATGCTTTAACTTGAATGGAAATTTCCTGCTCAGAATCAATCGCCGAGGTAACTATTGCCGTTATTGCTTCGGTCCAGGTTGGTGTTTTTGAGTCATTAACAGTCAGAATTTCATCACCTTCTCTAAACCCGGCTTGGGCAGCAAGTGTATCAGGTTCAATTGAACCCATAACCGGTCTGATTCCGGTTTCTCCCAATATGAATACGCACCAATACAATAAAACAGCAAGAAACAGATTAAAAAGAGGTCCCGCTAACACAATTGCAAAACGAGCCCAGAGTGGCTGTCGGTTAAAAGCGTAAGGTAAATCTTTTTTTTCGACAGGCCCTTCCCGTTCATCAACCATCTTGACATAACCGCCTAAAGGTACTGCAGAAAGTGCATATTCAGTTGAATCCGGTTTTTTTTGATAAGACCACACAATGGGTCCAAAACCCACCGAAAAACGCAACACTTTTACCCCGACTTTTCGGGCAACCCAAAAGTGGCCAAACTCATGAAAGGCTACCAGGATACCAATAGCTAGGATAAAATAAAATAAAGTCTGCATTTTCTGTTAATGCCCTAATTGCTGAATAATTTCACGTGAATATTTTCTTGCGGTTTGGTTGGTCTGCAAAACTATTTCGAGTGTATCGGCTTTTTCGGGAGAAAATTTTTCCATGCACTGTTCAATCACGACAGCAATATCTGTAAAACGAATTTTCTCATGTAAAAAGGCATCAACTGCAATTTCATTTGCAGCATTAAGCACTGTCGGCATCATTCCACCTGCATCAACTGCTCTATTTGCAAGAACAAGGCATGGGAATCTTTGTAAATCCGGAGCTTCGAAGTCCAAATGCTTAACAGCAAAAATATCAAGTGGCTCAGCACCTGAATCAAATCGATCTGGCCAAGCCATGGCGTGCGCTATCGGAATACGCATGTCTGGATTACCCATTTGAGCCAAAATAGTTCCATCGACATAATCGACCATGGAATGGATCACGCTTTGAGGATGAATAACCACCTGAATTTTTGTTGACGGGACTGAAAATAATAAACAGGCCTCAATAAGTTCCAAACCCTTATTCATCATGGTTGCCGAATCTACAGAGATTTTTTTACCCATATCCCAATTGGGATGGGCAACTGC
>JALXCS010000193.1:14634-18683 GCA_026990815.1 Methylomonas sp.
GTTCAGGAGTAACTTTATCAAGTTGATCTTGTGGGGTTTCCCTAAATGGACCACCAGAGGCTGTTAACAAAATTCGCCGAACTTCTTTTGCCTGACTTGCTGTTTCGTATCCTGCTGGCATACATTGAAAAATTGCATTATGCTCACTATCAATCGGCAATAATTTTGCACCTGACTTTTTTACCGCATGCAGCAAAATATCGCCCGACATAACCAAAGCTTCTTTATTCGCCAGTAATATTGTTTTCCCGGCTTCTGCAGCTGCAAGCGTTGGTAGCAACCCAGCAGCACCTACAATTGCAGCCATTACCGAATCAACCTGATCAAGTGTTGCAACTTCTTCAAGGGCTTTTTCGCCTGTTAAAACAGTGATGCTCGAAACATTAGATACGGCTATTTTTTGCTTAAAAAACTTTCCTTTTTCTTCATCTGCAACAACTGCATATTGAGGCTTATATTGGAGACACTGTTGAAAAAGCGCATCAATATTCCCATTGGCCGTTAATGCAATAATTTTGTAGAAGTCCTGATGCCGGGAAACAACATCCAGTGTACTAACGCCAATAGAACCCGTTGCCCCCAGAATACAAAGACCTTTTTTCACTACGTCATTCTCCCTATTAAAAATACTCCAGCATAAAACACCGGGACTCCAGCAATAATACTATCGATTCGGTCTAGCAGACCACCATGTCCCGGCAAAAGACTACTACTATCCTTTACTCCTTTTAACCTTTTGGCATAGCTGAAAAATAAATCACCATAAATTGAAACTAAAACAGTCAGAACAGATAACAATGCAAAATCTGAAATGATAATTGCAGGAAAACCATAAATCAAACCCAGTATAACAGCACAAACTATTGCAGATGCCAGAGCTGCGTACATACCTTCGATTGTTTTCCCAGGACTGATATCAGGAGCAAGCTTTGTCATTCCATATTTTTTACCCCCAAAATAAGCAGCAATATCAGCCGCCCATATCAGCAAGAAAAAATAGAGAACCATTTCCGCGCCATATAATCTTCTGAGTCGCTCCAAGAACATCCATGCAGATAATAAAACGAACCACCCCAAAATCACCTTATAACGCGTTTTAATCTTTAAAGCCAACAAATCTTTTGGGTTATTTCTTATCAAGATCATGATTACGATCCAAACCAAAACCGGTGGTATAACAGTCCATTCAATCGCTCCCGAAAAATTTCTAATCTCGGGCATCTTGAAAAACTGGGCCGCAATTTCCAAAATTACTGTCCAGGAAAAAACAGCAAATATTGAACCCCCCAAAAATAATAGAAATACAATTTTTTGATAAATCTTATTGATATCGATTAAACTAACCCATTCCCAACCGGCGACTAAGATCACTAATCCCCACACAAATGCAAATTGGGGAGTGGATAAAAAATAAATCGCCAATAAAATTAATGGCGCAAGTATCGAAGCAGTAATTATTCGTTGCAATAACATTGTTCTAGTGCTTATTTTAAATTCTGTAGTTTATTGTTAATTTGTTCGCCGGTATAACCGAAACGTCTTTGTCGAGTTGAAAAATCCTCAATTGCCTTCTTCATGCTTTCTTTGTCAAAATCCGGCCAAAGTTCCGAAGTAAAATAGAATTCAGTGTATGCCAAGTGCCATAGCAAAAAATTACTAATCCTTTTTTCACCTCCAGTCCTGATAAACAAATCAGGCTCAGGTAAGTCAGCAATAGATAAATGTTCTCTGATTACCTCCTCATTAATATCAGAAATTTGTAATTCTCCTGCCTTAATGGATTCAGCAATTGTTTTCATGGCTTCTTTGATATCCCAGCGACCGCCATAATTAACTGCAATAACCAAATTAAGCCCATCATTATCACGAGTTTGATTTTCACCCTGATTTATTTTGCTTTGCAGTTTTTCAGAAAAGGCACTCCTATCTCCGATAAAATGAATTCGAATATTATTCCTATCCAATCTATCAATTTCGGTTTGCAAGGTTGAAAAGAAAAGATTCATTAACAAAGAAACTTCTTCTTTTGGTCTTCGCCAATTTTCACTACTGAAAGCAAAAAGTGTCAGCACTTCAATCTCTTCACTGGCACAATATTCGACAATTTTTCTGACAGTTTTCACTCCAGCCCGATGGCCCATAGCTCTAGGGAGAAGCCTTTTCTGTGCCCAACGTCCATTACCATCCATGATAATTGCAATGTGACGGGGTCTATTGGAATTAAGAAGCTCAACTTCTTCTGTTTGCATTATCAACCAAGACCTTTTTAAATTGACAGTAAGTCAGCTTCTTTTTCTTCTAAAAGCTTTTCAATTTCTTTAATAAATTTATCCGTCAGCTTTTGAATTTTTTCTTCGCCCGCATGTGCTTCATCTTCTGAAAGTAACTTTTCTTTCAGCGCTTCTTTAATTTCTGAATTAGCATCCCGACGGATATTCCGTATTGAAATTCTGCCATTTTCTGCTTCTTGTCGAACTATTTTCACCAGATCACGACGACGTTCCTCAGTTAATGGTGGTAAAGGTATTCGAATCACAGTACCCGAGGTTGCAGGATTTAATCCTAAATCTGAACTCATGATCGCCTTCTCTATTGCTTGAACCATACTTTTCTCGTAAGGAGTAACTTTTAATGTCCGAGAATCATCAACTGCGACATTGGCGACTTGGGATAATGGCGTATCTGAACCATAATATGAAATTACAATTTGATCCAATAAGCTTGGATGGGCACGTCCAGTTCTTATCTTTTTAAATTCACTTTTCAAAGCCTCAATACTTTTGGCCATTCGTGTTGCGGCTTCCTGTTCAATATCATTGATCATCAAGCATTTCCTCTTTCTATCAGTGAACCGATTTGTTCACCTTTCATTAATCTCATTATGGACCCAGGTTCAAAAATATTCATCACCCGAATAGGCAAATTATTATCACGACATAGCACCAGTGCTGTTGTATCCATCACATTTAAACGCTGATCCAAAGCCTCATCATAGGTCAAATGGGAATAAAAAACGGCATCTATGTTTTTAACTGGATCAGCCGAATAGACCCCTTTAACCTTAGTTGCTTTAATCATTACTTCGGCATTAATTTCAATGGCTCTTAAGCTTGCAGCGGAATCAGTGGTAAAAAATGGATTTCCTGTTCCTGCTGCAAAAATTACCACCCTTTTTTTTTCTAAATGTCTAACAGCACGGCGTCGAATATAATCCTCACATACCTGGTTAATTTTCAAAGCTGACATAACCCGAACCTGTTGCCCTAAAAATTCCAAGGAATCTTGCATCGCCAAAGCATTAATTACCGTAGCCAACATTCCCATCTGGTCACTGGTTACACGATCAAGGCCTTCTGAAGCTTTTTCTGCGCCCCTTAAAATATTGCCACCACCAATAACCAAACCAACTTCGACGCCAGCATCACAAAGCTCCTTAACTTCTGTCGCCAATCGTTTGACAATATCTGGGTCAATATTGCCTCCCGTTTCGCTCATAAGCGCTTCACCGCTCAATTTAAGCAGGATTCTTCGGTACCTCAGTTCGGTCATTTGTCAATCCAATTCAACTATCGTTAGAAAAAATTAACCCCTTACTTGAGCCATTACTTCTTCGGCAAAATTTTCTTCTTTTTTTTCAATCCCTTCGCCAACCTCGAACCTAGAAACTCTATTGATAGAAACGCCTTTATTTTGAACAAGCTTACCAACAGATATTTTTTCTTCTTTAATAAATGGCTGTCCTAACAACGTTATTTCCGAAAGAAATTTCCTGATACGACCACTAATCATTTTTTCTATGATCTCTGCTGGTTTGCCACTTTCTTCAGCCTGTGCGACAAAAATATCTTTTTCCTTTTGAATCAAATCAGATGGAACTTGATCTTCAGAAACATAGAGCGGCTTACTTGCCGCAACATGCATGGCTACATCTTTCGCCAATTCAGGGTCCGATTTGCTCAAATCGACAATAACTCCAATACTACCGCCATGGGAATAGCAGCCGACACCACCCTCAGAAATAAATTTTTCAAAACGTCTAACGGTAATGT
>JALXCS010000194.1 GCA_026990815.1 Methylomonas sp.
GTTATATTCTGAGCCATTACAATACAGTCAGAGGCCATAGTTATAATCAGTATTTGTCACCTGATGAAACAGAAAATCAATTTTGTGCTCATTAAAGGGTTCAAATTTACTTGACCACTACAGTTTGCCCATCAATGATCTGAAATTTTTCAGACAATAACGAACGCAAAGGAGCATGATGCTCATCGAGGTTGTCGAAGAAGCTCGAACAGGCCTGTTTGAAGTCAGCAAATTAACTTTGATGTTTGTTTTTTTCGGAACAGCTGATATTCATTTGATTGCTATCCTTTGGAATGCGGTTCCTCTTAGAGTCGATACTTAAATGCGATATGAAAAAGGTCAATACCGCAGTTTTATTGATTGCAGTTTGGCTGAAAAACTTTTATTTACCGGTTATTTACTCTTAACAGGGATCGCCTATCTTATGGCGATGTATTATCTGTACACCTCACATCAAGGTCATGATGGTAAGCCGGGTGATTCCATAGAAGACATTGTAGAAACATATTATGGCAACCGTAGTGGCACAAAACTAGAAGCAGCTATTCGTGGGCCAATGGCGGCATATATTGAAATAGAAGACCGGCATGTTATTGTTGAATGGCTGAAAAAGGATGCTCCTAAGGAGGATTACCCATCAAAAATTCAACCCATTCTCGCCAAGACTTGCCTACAATGCCATTCTCCTTCCTCGGGGCTGAAAATCCCGGATCTGTCTAACTATAGCGGAATACGTAAAGTTGCTAAGGTTGATACGGGTGAATCTCTTCATACACTGGTTAAATTGTCTCATATCCACTTGTTTGGTATCGGACTGGTATTATTCATTCTGGGTTCTATTTTCAAGCTAACGGTATTGCCAGGATGGCTTAAATATCCATTGATAGTAATTCCTTTTTTTGCAGTGTTCGTCGATATATTATCCTGGTTTTTAACCAAATGGGATCCTGTGTACGCTTATACAGTTGTCGTTGCCGGAGCCTTTCTGGGTATCTCATTGGGAGCTCAAATTATGATTTCTTTGTATCAAATTTGGTTTTTGCGACCTGAATTAATTGTGTCCGAAAAGGTGACCAAACCAGTTATCAAAAATAAAAATAGTATTGTAAAAACTTATCAGGTCGTTATTGGTATTTGTTTAGTTGCTTCATTTTTGGTTTCTATTACTGTGGTGAAGTTAACTCCTCGTCAAAAAGAAAATCAAAGATTGGAAAAAATAAAAAATATCTTATCTGTTGTTCAGTTGTATGACGAGAATACAGATGTTGATGCAATCTATCGACAAAATATTTTCAAGCAATGGGTTGAATTAGAAACAGGCCAGATTGTATACGACAATGTGAGCCAATTGGAAAAAAGAAGTTTTGAACAGTTAGCCAAAAGTTCAGAATATGGAGAAAGCCTTCCGTCAGCTGTGGATATTGCCAACATTAAACGGCAACCAAAATTCATGCCCGTTTATTACGTCCTAGATTCAACTCATAAGTGCAATTCATTTTAATGGAAATGGAAGGGCCAGCTGATGTATAGTTCAAGCTTTTTCAATCCGACCAAAGAATGAGGAAACTTATGA
>JALXCS010000195.1 GCA_026990815.1 Methylomonas sp.
TTCTTCCACTGTGCTGTCATCTGAAAGTTTCATATCCAACAATTGGTCCATATTTTGAATATCATTAGCCAACAGCGCTTCAGTGACTGAGTCAACAAAGGCAGAAAAATCATCCCCTTTAGAAACAAAGTCTGTTTCGCAGTTAATATCAACCATTGCTGCTATTTTGCCTTCACCATCGACTTTAACACCAACCCGACCTTCAGCCGCGGTGCGATCAGATTTTTTATCTGCTTTAGCCAAACCAGACTTGCGCATCTGCTCAATTGCAGCTTCCATATCGCCATTCGCCTCAACCAAAGCTTTTTTACATTCCATCATACCAGAACCAGTTCTTTCCCTAAGTTCTTTTACCATAGAAGCAGTAATACTCATTATTTTTTACCTTAATTTAATCAAAATTCTGTAAAAACGCCCCCATATAGGGGGCGTCTGGTTTTATTTTATCCTCTACTGAATACTTTCAATAAAAGTTGACTTTACTCAGCAGATTCCTCTGAAGCAACTTTTGTATCAACCTCAGTTTCTGCTGCCGCATCTTCTTCAACAAAATCATCCTTATTTGCACTCAAATCCAAACTTGCTGCTTTTGCCTCAAGAATTGCTGCGGAAACACCCTGACAATACAACTTCACAGCCCGAATGGAATCATCATTACCTGGGATAATATAATCAATATCGTTCGGTGAATTATTGGTATCCACAATACCAACTACCGGGATTCCTAATTTTTTCGCTTCTTTAACTGCATTTTTTTCATATCCAACATCCAGAACAAAAAGCGCATCAGGAGGCCCCTTCATATCTTTAATACCACCAAGGCTACGTTCTAGTTTTTCAAGCTCACGTTCCATACCTAATGCTTCTTTTTTGCTGAACCGCTGGTACATACTGCCATCAGCCTTAACTGCCTCAAGCTCTTTCAACCGATTAATTGACTTCTTGATGGTTTTGAAATTAGTTAACATGCCACCCAACCAACGGTGATTTACATAAGGCATTCCACAACGCTTAGCTTCTTCAGCAACGGCTTTTCGCGCTGCTTTTTTTGTCCCAACAAAAAGCAGCGTGCCTTTGTTCATAGACATTTGACCAAGATAATTCATAGCCTCATTGAATAAAGGCAATGTTTTTTCCAAATTAATAATATGTATTTTATTACGAGCCCCAAAGATATATGGGGCCATTTTGGGGTTCCAATAACGAGTTTGATGTCCAAAATGGACCCCCGTTTCAAGCATTTCCCGCATAGTAACTGCAGCCATCGATTTTTTCTCCTAAAATTCGCGAAAGGTTCTCTGTAAAAAACAGTCCGCCTTGGGTTGCGCCTCCACCTACCCCGCCTGGAAACCACTAAAATTATTTTAGATGGCACCCTACCAAACGTGACGACAAGTGTGAGTATTAGTACAAAAATGAACCTATCTTTATAACATAAATTAATGAATTTGACAAAGATGAGGTGTAATTTTCTGTAACAATCACACTCAAATCATAGGAGGAAAAATTAACAAATATTACTTTCTCGAACACAAAAAAAAGGCCTCAAAAAATGAAGCCTCAAAACAGGA
>JALXCS010000196.1 GCA_026990815.1 Methylomonas sp.
ACTTCCGCCTGATGCGATAGAAAAGGAAGATGTCCGGCTTTTTTTATCACATCCAGTTCACAATCAGACCGAATTTCCTGCATTGCTTTGCCTACTCTTATAGGCACCAAATTATCAGTTTCCCCCAGAATTATTGAAACCGGAATACGCGCTGAAGCCAGTTCCGGCCTCAAATCAGCATGAAGTAAAATATCGAGGCCTGCGAGCAAAATTGTATTATCCGGAGATTGATATTGAGAAAAATTCACTTTCAGGTTCTTTGCCAAAAGTTTAGCTTGCTCCGTTCCCTGCAGTTGCAACAATAAAAAACGTTGCAAAGCTGCTTCCCCACTATTTTCCAGACTACGCTTAAACATCCGTAAAAATTCAGCATCTATACCCGGCCAGCTTTCTGTACTCGTAAAACAAGGATTTCCGGCCAACAGAACTAATGATTCAACACGCTCTGGATATTGCCGGGAAATATCCAGAATGATTTTTGCCCCAAGCGACCAGCCTAACCAACAACAAGACTTTTTAGGTACAGCATCTATCAGCGCCTCAGCAATATTTTCCAATGTAAATTCTTCCAATTTGTCACTTCTGCCATGACCAGGTAAATCAACTAGAATCACCTGGTACTGTTTGGCAAGTTGTTCTGCAAAATCACGCCAAACTCCACAATGCATTGCCCATCCATGCACAAGAACAATTGTTTTCCCCTCCCCTAAAGTTTCAGTAAATATCCGCATCAATTAACCACTTTCTCTAATGCCGACAGCAATCTATCAACATCTTGAGCTTCATGCTTAGCAGACAAAGTAATTCGCAGTCTTGCTTTGCCTTTAGGGACCGATGGAGGACGAATTGCGCTAACAAATATACCCATATTTAGCAATTGATTGCTTATTTCGCTGGTGCGATAATTATCACCAATAATAACCGCATGGATAGCAGATTCAGACTCTAATAGATCAAGACCTAATTGGCGAATACCGGTTTTTAATTGGATAGACAATAATTGAAGTTTTTCCCTGCGCCAATCCTCCTGAATAATCAGTTTCAAACTAGCACGTGTTGCTTCAGCCAATGCTGGAGGTAATGCAGTCGTAAAAGTATAGGTCCGAGCTTTTTGAAGCAGAAAATCAATTAACGACTCTGAACCCGCGACAAACGCCCCGTAAGTTCCAAATCCTTTCCCCAGGGTCGCCATTAACACCGGCACATCATGCTGACTTAGTTGAAATTCTTCAAGCACACCACCACCTTTTTTGCCAACAATTCCCAGACCATGCGCATCATCAATCATCAACAAGGCTTTGTTTGATCTTGCAATCCTAACTAAATCAGCCATCGGAGCCAAGTCTCCATCCATACTGAAAACCCCGTCGGTTACAATCATCTTTTTCCGGCTCAAATTTCGGTTTAGAATTGTTTTTAAATGTTCAATATCACCATGCCGGTAACGCTGAAAACGGGCGCCAGCCATCCTTCCGCCATCAAGTAAAGAGGCATGATTCAAACGGTCTTCATAAACAGCGTCTCCAGTGCTAACCAATGTGGAAATAATACCCAGATTGGCCATATATCCATTGGAAAACAATAAAACACGATCACGTCCTACAAAATCAGCCAATTCTTCTTCAAGTTGCTGATGAACTCTATGATGCCCACAAATTAAGTGCGCAGAGCCGCTACCTACACCATATTCATCTACCGCTTGTTTGAATGCAGTAACGATGTCAGGATGATTTGCCAAGCCCAGATAATCATTACTGGAAAAATTAACCAACTTTTGCCCATCAATTTCTACACATGCACCCTGAGGGGACTCCAGTAATCGTCGCGATCTGTATAAACCCTGGCGTTTTATCTCATCGACTTGTTCTGCAAAATGATGGTCGTATTCCGACATCAGACGTGACTCGATCCTCCAGGATAAATGCCCAACCTATTAAACAAATCATGATCATGACTGGTCATGGGATTATCTGTTGTCAGCAGCTTTTCCCCGTAAAAAATAGAATTCGCCCCCGCTAAAAAACACAGCGCCTGCATTTCATCACTCATTTCCGTACGCCCTGCTGATAATCTCACTCTTGATTCAGGCATTAAAATTCTGGCTACTGCAATAGTTCTAACAAACACAATAGGATCAAGCTTTTCGGTACCAGCCATCGGTGTTCCTTCCACCTGAACCAACATATTGATTGGAACACTTTCAGGGTGTTTGGGTAAATTAGCCAATTCTATTAGTAATTTAGCCCTGTCAACCTCACTCTCTCCCATGCCAACGATACCGCCACAACAAACATTTATTCCTGCATCCCTGACTCGTTCCAGGGTATCCAGCCGATCCTGATAAGTTCTGGTGGTTATTACTTCAGAATAATAGTCTTCTGAAGTATCGAGATTATGGTTGTAATAATCGAGCCCCCCTTCCTTTAGAGCTTTAGTTTGTTTTTCTGTTAACATTCCCAACGTCACACAAGTTTCCATGCCAAGTGACTTTACCTCCTGAACCATCTCAACAACACGATCAATATCACGATCTTTTGGACTGCGCCAGGCCGCGCCCATACAAAAACGAGAAGCGCCTTGCTGTTTCGCTGTTTTTGCCGCTTTAAGTACCTCTTCAATCGGCAGCAAAGCTTCGGGCATTAAATCTGCATCAAACCGGGCGCTTTGCGGACAATAACCGCAATCTTCTGAACAAGCTCCGGTTTTTATGCTCAGCAAACTACTGATTTGAATTTCATTGGCATCAAAATTTTCTCGATGAACCGTTTGCGCCCTAAAAATCAAATCGTTGAACGGCATATCAAATAATGACTGAACTTCATCAAGGCGCCAGTCATGGCGAAGCAATGAGGCACTGCCCATTTGTACAATTGTGGGACTTACCGACATTTTGTTATTCTCCAACTCCAAGATTCAAGATAAAAATTTCTTCCACTCGTCAACCTAAAAAAAAATAAATGGTAAACAACTGGTTTAATATTATACAGGATTGCCTGTTTCCACCCACCTGCATTTTGTGCAATTTAAGTTGCAAACATTCAGATGATTTATGTGAAGCCTGTGCCATAAATTTTAAAAAAAATACTAACAGCTGTTTTAGATGTGGTTCAAGCTTAGAAAGCAACTCTCCATCAAGAGTTTGTGGCAAATGCATCAGTAATCCACCTGCATATGACCACACCCATGCCCCTTATATTTACCAAAGCGCTATCCGGCATTTAATCCAGACCCTGAAATTCAACAACGACTATAAAAATGCACGATTGCTTGGTAATCTTATTGCTGATTCAGTGATCAATTCTGCTACTTTTCCAGAATTGATCATGCCTGTACCTTTACATCCAATCCGATATAGACAACGCGGCTTTAATCAATCGCTTGAAATTGCCAGAACTGTTTCAAAACGACTATCTATTCCCTTAGATTATTCAAGTTGCCAACGCAAAAAATATACTTTGCAGCAATCTGCATTACCGGCAAAACAACGGCAAAAAAATCTTCGTCACGCTTTCACAGTTTGCAGATCTATTTATGCCCGGCATATTGTAATTGTGGATGATGTCATGACAACAGGAGCAACAGCAAATGAAATGGCCAGAACACTGAAAAAATCAGGTGTCCCTCGTGTTGATATTTGGGTCTGCGCAAGAGCATAACCAAGAGCAAAAAAATTGGAGTATACAAAAGTACAGGATTATAAAAACTTTTCGATTAATGTCATATTTTTCCTCGTTGCGCCATTATTTTCCAACACAAAATATTTTGCCTTATCAATCATTTTTTTTCGGAATAAGCTGTCCCCAAGCAATTTCACCAAGTTTTTTTCTATTTCTTCAGGAGTCTTGCATTGAATTGCAGCATTTAATGACAAAAGACCCGTCTCTATTTCTTTGAAATTAGACATATAGGGTCCAAACATTACTGGAATTCCTATGGCCGCCGGCTCCAAAACATTATGGCCTCCAACGGGAACCAGGCTTCCACCAACAAATGCGATATCTGCAGCTGCGTATAGTTTTTTTAATTCACCCATGGTATCCGCAAGATATACATCAGTGTCTGGCGTACAGCTACTTCCTTGACTTCGCCTTAAAATTTCAAGCTGGTGAGCTTGGCAAATATTATCGACCTCATCAAATCTTTCCGGATGCCTGGGAACAATTACCAGAAGCAAATCTGGACATTTATTTTTTATACGTTTATAGATATCCAGAAAAACTTGCTCTTCATTTTTATGAGTACTGGCAATAATCCATACCTGGCGGTCGCAAAAAATCTCATTTTTAATTGTTTGACCCTGAACTATCAAGTCAGCCGGAATTTCCTGGTCAAATTTAATATTTCCAGTAGTAATAACCCGGTCAGGTTCTGCACCGATCTGGATAAAGCGTGCTTTATCAATACTGCTCTGAGTTGAAATAACATTAACATTTGCCAAAATTCTGGAAAAAAAAGTATGCAGTTTCCGATACCCGCGCTCTGATCTTTCTGAAAGCCTGGCATTAACAATCAACAGGGGTATTCTGTTTTTGCCACAGTAATAAAACAAATTCGGCCAAATTTCTGTTTCCATAATCACCGCAATTTTAGGGCGAAAATGACGAATAAAACGGGAAATAGTATCCGGAGTATCGTATGGCAAATAGACATGCTCCACCTTTTTACCCATAACTGCTTTTACTCTGGCTGAACCGGTGGGTGTTGTCGTGGTAATCAATACATTACCATCTGGATAAGCGTTTTGATAACATTTTACTAACTGGAAAACCGATTCTGCTTCCCCAACTGAAACAGCATGAAACCAAGCCACATCAGAAAGAGCAGAGGAAGAATAAAAAGCTAATCGCTCATTCCAGCGTTTTCGATAGGCAGGAGCCTTGATTCCTCTCCATAGCAACCGAAGAAAAATAAAAGGAAGCAGTATATAAAACAGGCTGCTATAGAAAATTCGCATTAACCTGAAAAGTGGACTTAATTAGAGGAAAAAGAGTAATCAATAAAAAACTTACTGATTTAACCATTCCAGATATAACTGAACACCCTCTTCCACCGACTTGAATTGGAGATCACATCCTGCTTTTCTGAGCTTTTCCAGATTGGCTTCGGTATAACTTTGGTAACAACCTTTCAGATGCTCAGGAAATGGAATGTATTCAATTTCACCTTTTTTATGGAATTTAATAACAGCATTTGCCACATCATTGAAAGACTGGCTTTTTCCGGTGCCGACATTAAAAATACCAAAGATTTCAGGATGATCCAAAAACCACAGGTTAACTGCAACAACATCATCCACATATACAAAATCTCGAACTTGTTCGCCATTGGCGTAGCCATCATTTCCTTCGAACAACTTCACTTTACCGGATTCAATCAACTGATTGTTTAAATGATATGCAACACTTGCCATACTGCCTTTATGGGCTTCCCGCGGGCCATAGACATTAAAATACCGCAAACCAACGACTGGTGAAGTCAAACTTTCTAATTGACGCCGTAAATATTGATCGAATTGAAACTTAGAATAGCCGTAAACATTTAGCGGCTCTTCACATGTCAGAGATTCCTTAAAATCTTTCTTGCCCCCATATACTGCAGCACTTGAAGCGTAAATAAATGGGATTTTATGGGTTTGAATAAAAAGAAATAATTGCTTTGTATAATCA
>JALXCS010000197.1 GCA_026990815.1 Methylomonas sp.
CATCGATGCCAGTGAAATTCCAGTGATTTCAGGGGTCGGTCATGAGGTGGATTTTACCATTGCAGATTTTGTAGCCGATTTTCGTGCACCAACGCCGTCCGCTGCTGCAGAACATTGCACGCCTGATTCTCAGGAGCTATTACAATATTTTAAGTTGCTGGAAAATCGATTGATTCAGCAAATCAATCGAATAATGACCGACAGCAAGCAAACGCTGGAATGGTTGGCTAATCGCCTTAAACAGCAAAGTCCAGAGCAACAGCTTGAGACTAAAGCGCAACGGCTGGATAATCTCGAGCTAAGATTAAATCAAGTGCTACAATCTTTGTTAGTAGAGAAAAAAAACAAACTGGTTCAGGCACAAAATAAATTTTGGCAGTTTGATCCATCCAGTCAGATTCGGACCTATAAAATGCAGCAACAATACCTGGCTGAGCGATTAACTGCTGCAATTGATCGGAAGCTGGAAACGCTAAAACAAAGCATGATAAACACTAGTCAGACTTTGCAAGCCGTTAGCCCATTAGCAACATTGAGTCGCGGCTATGCGATTGTGACTGAATTGGAGTCAGATCAGATTGTTCGATCTGTAAAGCAATTAAAACCAGGAAGTCGTATTCAAACACGCCTGGCAGAAGGGCGTTTTATTAGTAAAATCGAGAAAATTGAAAATGATTAACAAATTTGTATTATTTTTCCTGTTTCCAGTGGTTGCATGGTCAGCAAAATTACCTGTGCAATTGGCCGTGCCGGGAGGTATTGTAGAAATGGTGGTCGGAGAGGCTTCATCATCTGCGCCAAAAGTTTATTACAATGATCGGAGGGTGTTAGTCACTAAATATGAAAACCAATGAGTTGCATTGGTTGGAATTCCATTAAAAACCAAGCCGGGCGCTTACTATATTTCCGTCAAGCCCAAAAACAAGAATATTCAAACCCGTTTTACGGTGGCTGATAAAGAATATCCAGCCCAATACATCACCCTCAAAAACAAGCGCATGGTGAATCCAAATCCAGATGATTTGAAAAGGATCAAAGCGGATCGCATTCCTATTGGCAAGGCACTACGAACCTGGACTGAACAGGAAATTGTTGATTTGGATTTTATCGCGCCTGTGGATGGCCGTTTGAGTAGTTTGTTTGGATTAAAACGGTTTTTTAACAAGCAGCCAAGAAATCCCCATAGTGGACTGGATATTGCCGCACCTGCTGGAACGCCGATTGTGGCGCCAGCAACAGCAAAAATTATCAATACCGGCAATTTTTATTACAATGGCAATACCGTATTCTTGGATCATGGACAGGGATTGATAACAGGTTATTTTCATATGACTGAAATTAAAGTAAAGCCTGGGCAGGTTGTTAAGCAGGGAGATGTGATTGGGACGGTTGGGTCAACAGGGCGTGTGACTGGACCGCATTTACACTGGAATGTCTATTTAAACAGAACCAAAGTTGATCCAGCCTTGTTTATTGCTGATGAGATTCCAAGGCTGGATGCCAGAAATAAAAAAACTGAATCTGCAAAATAAATTTTTTAAGAAATCTATAGTTACATAGTAATGGATGAATTTTTTGAAGGCAAACTTGAATTGACGTTCGGGCAGATAAGTAAATTTATTACCCAATTATTGAGTTTGGCTGCGGTTGTTGGTCTTTTGCTTTTTGTTTCCTATTTCGTGCAGATTCGATATATTCCGACATTAAATGTTGAGAATTTATCACTTTTGTTGCTGGCATCTACGGGTGTTGCCTTTAAAATTCTGTCTATGTTCCTTTTTTTGTTGTTTAGTCCAGGGGTTTTTGCTCAATATGCTTATTTCGTATACCCTAAAATCAGGAAAAAGCTGGAAGATGAGGCCGACCAAAAAATAGCAAAAGCTGAGCCTGAAAGAAAAGAAAATACGAGTTTAGATGACAAGGAAAAGGATGAGGAGCATGCAAAGGTTCTTGTTTTGTCTTTTTTTGGTCCAGTAATTATTGGAGTATGCGTCATTCTTGCAATTGCCTGGGGATTTGATTGGTTTATAAATGAGTATAAGATAGGTGTTGGCACTGACGATAATACTGGCAATCTCATGACCTGTTTGGGTTTTATTTTATTGGGATTACTATATGCAGTTTTTTATTTTTGGGCGGAAGATAGGTTTAAAAAATATCAGTGTAGTCGGCTCTCATTAGCTGGGTTTTCGGTTCTTTGGTTTTCTTGTGCTATTACTGTCTGTTTTGTAGTGTCATCATTTTCTCAATTTTTTGCGGAGGAAGATACAATCTCAGGTGTTTTTTTCCTTGTTTTAATTATGATTTTTGTTTCGGCAGCTAGTTTTTTTTCCTATCCAAAATTATTTCAAAGTGTAAATTTATTGGGAAGATTGTTATGGATGTCAGGTATTGGTCTTTTTGCACTTTTTTTTATATCCATGGTTTTGCAAGGGCCTTCTTTTTCGAGGTTAGTTGTTGCTAGTTTGGGTTTGGGTGGTTTTCCTGCTGACATTGTAGTACTTAATTCGGATGGCAGGAAAATATTGGCGAAAAACAGACTGGAATATAAGTGCAAAGATTTAAACCAGCCGGCTGCGATTGATTCTTCAGAATGTGAGCTTGAAAAGGTTATGGTTTTATGGGTACTGGGCGAAAATTATGTTTTTCAAATGACAGATGATAAAAATAAAAAGAAACGGATTGTTTTAGCTAAAAATCAAGTGACGCCATTTGCCATTGAATTACCGAAAGGAAAGGGTGTATGGGTGAAAACCACACTTCCTTCCCAGGGTAAGTAAACTAATTTATAGTTTTGCTAAAACACTCGCAACCGTCTCCCCCATTGCAGAAGGCGTAGGAGCTATCGTTACCCCCAGTTCTTTCAGCATTGCCACTTTTTCCGCAGCCGATTCGCCGCTGGATGAAATAATGGCGCCGGCATGACCCATGCGACGTCCTTTCGGAGCCGTCAGGCCGGCAATATAGGCAACAACCGGTTTGCTCATGTGTTCTTTAGCAAAATGACCCGCTTCAACTTCCTGTGGGCCGCCAATTTCGCCAATCATCAGCACAACTTTGGTTTCGTCATCTTTTTCAAATTCTTCCATGATGTCGCGGTGTGAGCTGCCGTTAATGGGGTCGCCGCCAATTCCCACAGAAGTGGAAACGCCAATTCCTAAATTTTTCATTTGATCTGCAGCTTCATAGCCTAAAGTTCCTGAACGACCAACAATGCCCACATTGCCAGGGATATAAATATGGCCAGGCATAATGCCCAGCATGGATTTTCCTGGGCTAATCGTACCCGCACAATTAGGGCCAGTAAGAACCATGCGGTTTTCTTTGGGAAACCGGCGCAAATAATTTTTTACGGCCATCATATCCTGTGTTGGAATACCATCAGTGATGGCAACGCAATACTTGATGCCCGCTTCAGCAGCTTCCATAATAGAATCTGCAGCGAATGCGGGCGGAACAAAAATGATGCTGGCTTCAGCGCCAACTTTTTCAACGGCCTCTTTGACGGTGTTAAAAACAGAACGATCAAGATGTTTTTGTCCGCCTTTGCCTGGCGTGATGCCGCCGACTACGTTTGATCCATATTTGATCATGTCCTGGGCATGGAATGATCCAATTTTTCCGGTAAATCCCTGAACAATTATGCGTGTTTCTTTATTAATAAAAATAGCCACTTACATCTCCTCAGGCTTGATTGGCGACAACTTCATTGCGTGCCTGAACAGCTTTTTCGGCTGCCTCGGCCAGCGTGTCTGCCGTGATGATGGGTAAACCGCTGTCGGCAATAATTTTTCGCCCTTGTTCAACATTTGTGCCGGATAACCGGACGATCAGTGGTACTTTCATATCCAGTTTTTTGACAGCTTCCACAACACCCTCGGCAATCCAGTCGCAACGGTTAATTCCGGCAAAAATATTGACCAACATGGCTTTGACATTTTCATCCTGCAATACCATGCGGAAGGCTTTTTCGGTTCTTTCCGCGGAAGCGCCGCCGCCGACATCAAGAAAGTTAGCGGGTTCTCCGCCAGCCAGTTTAATCATGTCCATGGTCGCCATGGCCAGCCCGGCGCCGTTGATCATGCAGCCGATGTCACCATCAAGCCCGACATAGCTCAGACCGCGATCGGCAGCTGCCATTTCCCGCTTGTCTTCCTGGCTTTTGTCGCGCAGTTCCGAAATTTTTTGACGGCGGAACAAGGCATTGTCATCGAAGCTCATTTTGGCATCAAGAGCAACCAGTTTGCCGGTTTTAGTAACGACTAAAGGATTAATTTCAACCATATTGGCATCCAGATCGCGCATGGCGCGATAACTACCTTTGATGATTTTTACGGCATGACTTAACTGGGTTGGTTCGAGCCCCAAAGCAAATGCCATTTTTCGAGCTTGAAAGTCTTGTAGGCCGACTGCCGGTTCAATATAAATTTTTTTTATAGCGTCTGGATTAGTTTCTGCCAATTCTTCAATTTCCATGCCGCCTTGGGCAGACCCAACCATGACGATACGTTCAGCGCTTCGGTCTACTAGCAGGCAGAAATATAACTCTCTGTCGATATCGGTTCCGGCTTCGACGTAGAGTCTTAAACATACTTTGCCAGCAGGACCGGTTTGATGTGTTACCAGCCGTTTACCGAGTAATTCTTCGGCCGCGGCTTCTACTTGCTCATGACTAGTGCAAATTTTGATGCCGCCCGCTTTTCCGCGTGCGCCTGAATGAATCTGGGCTTTAACAACCCAGATGCTGCCGCCGATTTCGCGGCTTCGTTGTACTGCATCTTCCGGGCTGTATGCTAAACCGCCTTCGGCGATTTTAACGCCGTAACTGGCTAAAATTTCTTTAGCCTGGTATTCATGGATATCCAAAATATCACCCTTAATACTTGTTAATCAAAAAATATTATTTGGTTTTTGCAGCAATGGCTGCGGCCGCATTAACCACGTTGTTAGCCATTTTTTCAGATGCGGCATCAATAAGGCGGCCATCAAGTGCGGCAGCGCCTTTACCTTGTGCGGCAGCATTTTTTAATGCTTCCAAAATCCGGTTGGCTTTTTCGATTTCTTCAGCCGGAGGTGTGAAAACCTGATTGGCGTATTCGATTTGTGATGGGTGGATTGCCCATTTGCCTTCACAACCGAGAGCAGCAGCACGTTTTGCGGCTTGCAAATAACCATCAGGATCTTTGATATCACCAAATGGGCCATCAATAGGTCTCAATCCATAAGCGCGGCATGCAACTGTCATTCTGCTAATGGCAAAATGCCATTGATCTCCGGGATAATCAGGGTTTAGTCCACCAATATTAGTTGTTCTGGCTCTGTTACTCGCCGCGTAATCAGCCACGCCAAAATGAAGCGCTTCAAGGCGGCCACCCAAAGCGCCCTGTTTTGCAATATCTTCTACATTTGCCATGCCGAGTGCTGTCTCAATCAGGCATTCAATACCGATTTTATTTTTCAAGCCTTGCTGCATTTCAAGCTGGTTTAGCATGGCTTCAACCATGTACACATCTGCATAGACCCCTACTTTTGGGATTAAAATTGTATCTAGTTTGTCGCCGCATTGTTCAACCAAATCCACAATATCCCGAACCATGTATTGAGTATCCAGACCATTGATTCGAACAGAAACGGTAATGCCGTGGCCATGCCAATCCATGTTGTTGATTGCATCGATAACATTTTTTCTGGCTTGTAATTTGTCGTCTGGCGCGACGGCATCTTCAAGGTCCAGGAAGATAAAATCAGCCCCGCTTTTCATTGCTTTTTCAAACATGCCAGGGTTTGATCCCGGTACTGCTAGTTCACAACGCTGAACCCGCTGAACGGGCGCTTCGTATAATGTATGACTCACTTGATTGCCTTATTTGAACGTGATCGATATGATTCGACTGACTCTTGATTACCTACTTCTTTTGGACAAGGTACGATCGAATGTGAAACCTTAATATACTACGTGATTTTTAAATGCTGTCAATTTGAAGATTAAACTCCATTTTGTGAACTCCAGCCAATTTTTTTTTCTTGACTATACTTTATTGATAATTAGAGGCAAAAATGATCAGGCTATTGGATATTTTTGTCATTCTTTTTTATCACAGAAAAAACCTGTTATGCGTAATACTAGGAATATCGGCAAAATCCATGTTACTGAAAGTAATTTGGATATGTTAGTGAAAAGTACCACCGGATTAATATCCCTACCAGAAATATACCTGAAAATCAATCAACTAATGAATGATCAGACTTCAGTTCTGGATGATTTTGCCATTGTTGTCAATGGGGATGTTAATTTGGCTTCCCGAGTGTTAAAAATAGTAAATAGTTCTTTTTACGGGTTTCCAGGGCAAATCTCCAGTATCTCAAGAGCATTAAATTTTATCGGAATAACCCAATTACATGATTTGGTGCTGACTATTTCAGCAATTAAGTCACTAACAATTTCCAACCAAAGCATTGACATGCACAAGTTTTGGCATCGCAGTATTTTTTCTGGGGTATTTGCAAAACATCTTGCTAAACAACTTAATATTCGTGATTGTGAAAGCTTTTTTGTGATTGGCTTGCTACATGAAATCGGCAGTTTGGCTATAGCCCTGAATCTTCCAGATGAATTTGTCAATACCCGGATGCAGGCAGCAGAAAACAGTGTCCCTTTATATCAGATAGAACAAGGGTATTTCGGTTTTCATTACGGTCAGGTTGGGCAAGCGTTGATGAAAGAGTGGAAATTACCGGTAAATTTCCAGGAAGTAACCGGCCATCACCCGGATTTAATTTCTGCACAGCAGTTTGTCATAGAGACTGCGATTATGCATCTGGCCCATCTTTATGCTTATGGTGCTGAATTGGGGCAGGAATCGGAGCAGACGGCATTACAAATTGAACTTTCTGCGTGGGATATTCTTGGAATATCAGCAGATGAAATTCAGAAAATTGAAACAGAAGCAAAGCAACTAAGCCAGGAAATGGAAGGCATGATTCTTGGTTAACCAGAGCAACGAAAATGAAAAAAGCCCATGAAATTGTAGATCAATTCATCCGGAATAATCGGATGCCAGGAATTTATCATCGTATTCGTGCACTTGTGGCATCTCCGGATACCAGCTTGGCAGATTATCTCGAAACGATAGCAACAGATCCTGCGCTGGTAATATTAATAATTGATGTGGCAAATAATTCCTTGTTCAACAAATCACGAAAAATTGATACGTTGGAGCAGGCGATAAGCCATATAGGGGTTATACAACTCAAGGACATTTTACTTTGCAGTTTCTGTATCAAGGCTTTTGCAACAATTCCAGATAGTGTGGTTAATTTAGCAGCATATTGGAAAAACAATGTTTTATGCGGCGTTGTGGCCTATATTCTAGCAAAAAGATGTGCTGCTCCTGCTAGCAGTCAATTTTTTACTCTTGGAATGCTTCATGACATCGGTCATTTGGTTATGTATGCAACTATTCCTGATCAAGCGCAGGATATATTTGCAAAAATTAAGCACAGCAAAAAGGCAGTCAATTTGATTGAAACTGAGCAATTAGGGTTCGATTATGCTCAAGTTGGCGGATTGTTGATGGCCAAATGGTCTTTTCCAGAAAGTTACCGGCAAGTGACTGTTCATCATCCAAATCCAAAAAATGTGGCCGAATTTTATTTTGAAACGGCTATTGTCCATATAGCCCGTTCAATTTGTTTGCAGGGTGAAGGTCTAAAGCCAACAAGAAATAATCGAATTCAGCCAATTGCCTGGAGTTTGTCAAATTTAACGCCATTTGACATTTCGGATGTTCATGAACAGGCATTGCTGTATGTTGATGAAATGCTGACAAGCTTGAAAATATCACTAGCTAGTCAAGATAAAATTAGCCAGATCAAATAACTTTTATTCAGGTAATTGGTTTGGTATCCAATTCCAGGTCGTGGAAAAGCAGCACTGTGTTTTGTTTTTGCTTGTTAATACTGAAAATAAATCAGAAATAGCAGGCCAGTGGCCAGGGCAGGATAATCAGTCTTTAAAATTAGTCGCAATTGCCAAGCAGGTAAATATCAGAGCGACAAACCATTTTTTAATAGTATAGAAAACTAAACTTCGAATCATAAAAACAATGGATTATCTTATCTTTATCAATCAGTATACAAAAGTATTCGTATTATCCATTAGCGGACAGTTTGATGATAAACCAAATTCATGTGCCAGATTACTGATGTTTTGGACAAGGTAATAGATCAAGACAAAATCATTGTTTGTCCCATTGAAAATGAAATGAACATTGATTTTGGCCGTCATGAATTGCTCCACACTTTTGGTTCCGCTTCAGTTTTAAGCGGTTAGAATCTAAACAGGATCAAGTCTTATAGTAATAAGAAAACTGCGGATTCAATGTTCGAATAAAGTTTGTTTGATCGGTTGGGTTGTTTGGATCATGTTGAAGTGAATGAAAATAAAAAAATCGTTTTTGAAGGGTATAATAATTTTGTTTTAAGAAAAACACATCAAACTAGGATTGTATTTTTTAGTTAATTTTTTTCTAAATTCCAGTTTAAAACGACTTTTGGTTAGTAAAAACCCTATATTTATTATTATGATAAGAAGTTAATTTACTGATATCAAGTTTTTAAAATAGTTTTGATCCGGTTTCAATTTTTAAGGAGATTTTTTATAGATGAAGAAAATTGCACTTATTACAATTTTATTTATGATCGCGGCTTTTTCTGGTGTTTCTGCTGCTGAGATTAAGTATCGGGCTGAAGATTATGATAAAAGTTTTATTCCATTAGATCTTGTGGTTTATCGTCCGCTTGGTTTTTTGACGACTATTGTTGGCACTGCCGTTTTTATTGGTTTAAGTCCATTAACGGCTTTTGCATCAATTCCTGAACCCCATGATGCCTTCGAGAAAACAGCGAATATTTTTATAGTTGCTCCGGGTTGTTACACGTTTTGCCGTCCATTAGGCGATACCTCTCCTGTTCAGTTCCCTGATCCTTAGCAGCAGGCATTAATGTCAGCAAGAATTTTTTTTATTTTATTAATTAACTATTTTTAATATGAGTTTCACCCCGTTAACTGCAATTTCACCTATCGATGGTCGTTATGCCGGCAAAGTAGAAGAATTTCGCACGGTTTTTAGTGAATTTGGACTTAGTCGGTATCGTGTGCAAGTTGAAATATGCTGGCTGCAGGCGTTGGCAGAAAATCCTCAAATAAAGGAAGTGCCTGCTTTAAGCGAACAATCTAATAAACTGCTTGATGATATTGTCAAAAAATTCTCTGAGGCTGATGCGCAACGTATAAAAGAGATTGAGCGCATAACTAATCATGATGTTAAGGCTGTTGAATACTTTTTAAAGGAAAAGTTTTCAGGTTTGGCTGAGCTTGAAAATATCAATGAATTTATTCATTTTGCATGTACATCTGAGGATATTAATAATCTGTCTTACGCCTTGATGTTAAAAGAAGGGCGCGAAATTCTAGTTAAGCAAATGCAAGATTGTACCAAGGTCTTAAAGGGTCTGGCGATGGTAACTGCAGATCAGCCTATGCTTTCTCGTACACATGGGCAATCTGCTACGCCAACAACGACGGGTAAAGAATTTGCCAATTTCGTGGCACGCTTGGCTCGGCAACAAAAGCAACTGGAAGCTGTTGAGATAATGGGAAAGATCAATGGTGCAGTGGGAAATTATAATGCCCATAGCGTTGCCTATCCTGAAGTCAACTGGGAGCAATTCAGTCGGGATTTTGTTGAATCTTTGGGTTTACACTTTAATCTCTATACCATTCAAATTGAGCCGCATGATTATATAGCAGAGTTATTTCATGCAATTATTCGCTTTAATACTATTTTGTTGGATTTTGACAGGGATGTTTGGGGGTATATTTCTTTAGGGTATTTTCGGCAAAAAACGATAGTGGGGGAGGTCGGTTCGTCAACTATGCCTCATAAGGTTAATCCCATTGATTTTGAAAATTCTGAGGGAAATTTAGGAATTGCTAATGCGCTTTTTGCCCATTTGGCTGAAAAATTGCCAGTTTCACGTTGGCAAAGGGATCTGACTGATTCTACCGTTTTGAGAAATATTGGCGTTGGTATTGCTCATACCAGTATAGCTATACAAGCCACTTTAAAGGGAATTTCAAAGCTGGAAATTAATGCCGAAACTATTGAAAAAGATCTGGATGAAAACTGGGAAGTACTGGCTGAGCCGATTCAAACGGTGATGCGTCGATACGGAATTGAAAAGCCGTATGAAAAATTAAAGGAACTTACTCGGGGTCAGCGTATCAAACGACATGATTTGCAGGCTTTTATCCTGAATCTTAAAATTCCTGATGAGGTTAAAAATGCATTACTGGCTCTTACGCCGAGAGATTATGTTGGTTATGCTAAAGATTTAGCTAAAAGAATACAATGACTTATCGTTTTTGTGAGCTTGATCTCATTTTTCTAGCAAAAAATTTGCCATAATTTGATCCAGATTGTTTTTATTATTATGACTTTCCTCCCTCTTTAGTCGAAAAACAATCAACTTGGGCTATGATTTTCATAGCCCTTTTTTTTGCGCTAGAGAAATTATCATATGCCCTGAAGCGTTGGCCGAGTTTAATACGCTATGCTGAAACAGGCTTCCTGCCCATCGACAACAATCCGGTGGAAAATTGCATTCGGCCCATTGCCCTGGGCAAGAAAAACTGGCTGTTTGCCGGTTCCGAACGGGCTGGCCGTCGTGCCGCAGCCATTCAATCCCTGTTGGGAACAGCCAAACTCAATGGACTTGATCCTGCCAAATGGCTAAAAGAAACCCTGGAAAAATTACCGGCATGGCCCAGCAGCCGTATTGATGATCTTTTGCCATTGGCCCCTGAATATATTCAAACCATGAAAACAAAATAAATAATAGAGGGTGGCGTTGGACGCTTACTATCGTGAGAGAATGGGACATTATCCAGAACGTGTATTGGCGGATCCCCTTTATGGGACGCGAGAAAATCGGCATTATCTCAAACACAAAGGCGTCCACTTTGCGGGTAAACCGCTGGGCCGCCCAAAGAAAGTGACGGAAGAAAACCGGGAAGAATTGGCGCAACGGCAAGCACAGCGAAGATCAGACTATCTACAACGTATACCGATTGAAGGCAAGTTTGGGCAGGGTAAGAACGGCTATCGACTCAACTACGTTCGAGCAAAACGTGCGAATACCTCTATCGCGTGGATTAACAGCATCTTCCTGGTGATGAACCCATTGATCCTGGAAAGGATCTTTTATGCGCTTTACAAATATAGCCTTGCGTGGCTTATATTTTAGTTGAAGCCAGTCGGGAAATTATTGCTCAGCGATTTACGGTTAAAGTTTAGCCATCTATAGTATTTGCGAAAAATGGATACTGACTTTCTGAGCAGACTCTAATTTTCCGATAGGCGAGCTTGCCAGGTTTTGATGGTTTCTCGTAATTCTTGGGTATCAAATGTAGTTAATTTTCTACGCTTCAAGAGTTGCTTACCTGCCACCCAGACGTCAGTGACTTGGTGTCGGCTTGTTGAATAAACAATGTGTGATAACGGATTAAATAACGGTTGTGTTTCTAATTCGTTCAAGTCGATTGCAACCAAATCGGCGAATTTGCCTTTTTTTAAAGAGCCGATATTTTGATCCAATCCTAATGCTTTGGCTCCGTTTAAGGTAGCCATGCGCAATGCCATATCAGCAGGAATGGCGCTGGCATTATCGGCAACGGCTTTGCCCAATAAAGCGGCTGTTCGCATTTCGCCCATCATATCCAAATCATTGTTGCTGGCTGCTCCATCTGTTCCTAGTGCTACATTGATGCCGGCATCCAGGTATTTTGCAACAGGGCAGAATCCGCTGGCTAATTTAAGGTTTGATTCAGGGCAATGCACAATATGGGCGCCGAAATCGGCATAATTCTGAATTTCATTATCTGTTATCTGGGTCATATGTACCCCAATAAAAGCAGGAGAAATCAGTCCCAGATCAATCAGGCGCTGAAGTGGGCGTTTCCCGGTTTGCTTGGTTGCTTGTTCGACTTCATGTTTTATTTCATGTAAGTGCATGTGGATTGGGTTTTCTAATTCATCAGCTAATGCCTTGATTTTTCTAAGTGTTTCATCAGAAACGGTATAGGGGGCGTGAGGTGCGAAGGGTGTGGAAATCAGTGGTTCATGTCGAAGTTGTTCATGAAGATCAAGTCCCTTTTCAATATATTGTTCGGCATTTTCTGCCCATGCTGTTGGGAAATCAATCAGAATCAGGCCAATACTAGCTCTTACACCATGATGGATGGCTTGATGAGCAGTAATTTCCGGAAAAAAATACATATCATTAAAGCAGGTGGTACCACTACGGATCATTTCTGCAATGCCCAGATTAGTGCCATCTCTGACAAAAGCTTCACCCATCCATTTTTGTTCCAAGGGCCAAATATGTTTCTGTAACCACTCCATTAAGTGTAAATCATCGGCAATGCCACGAAAAAGTGTCATGGCAAGGTGTGTATGTGCGTTAATAAGGCCAGGGATTAGTGCATGCTGATCTAGATTATGCTCGGTATCTCCTTGATATTTGGTTTGGCACTGGGCTGTAGGTAATATGTCTATTATCCGGGTATCTTGAATCGCAATGCTGTGGTTATTATAAATTACTTTTTTGGGCTCAACAGGTATAATCCAGCGCGCGTGCAGAAGGGTGTCAACTTTCATGGATAGCTTCCTTTTGTAATATTAAATATTATAACTTCTACTTTACATAATGAGCGATAAAAACAAGTTGTCAGTTCAGGCGTTGCAATGGCAAGATGATGTTTTGCTGGTTTTGGATCAGCGCCAGTTGCCGGGTACTATTATTTACGATCATTGTAAAACGGCTGCGAGTGTTGCTGAGGCAATCAAATTGATGCGTGTCCGAGGGGCTCCGGCAATAGGAATAGCAGCAGGATATGGAGTGGTTTTGTCAGTAAAGAAGCATTATGTAAGCAGTCCGGGTAATTGGCGGATTTTAGTGAAGGAAGATATCGAGTTGCTTTCCGGGTCAAGACCAACTGCAGTAAATCTGTTTTGGGCTTTAGAGCAGATGCAAAAAAAGATTAATGAAATTACTGGCAACCCAATAAATGAAGTAGAGCAGTTGGCGATTAGAATTCATCAGGATGATATTGCGTCAAACAAAAAGATGGGGAGATTGGGGGCTGATATTTTGGGTGATGCTAAAAGCGTAATGACGCATTGCAATGCAGGTGCATTGGCGACTGGTGGATATGGAACTGCATTGGGGGTTATTCGAAGTGCCGTTGAAAGAGGAGGGTTGACGGTATTTGCAGGTGAAACACGGCCTTGGTTACAAGGCGCTAGGCTGACGGCGTGGGAATTGGCGCAAGATGGAATAGCGGTAATATTGATTGCAGATTCGGCCGCCGCTTACTTAATGGCATCGAATCAAATTGACTGGATTATAGTTGGCGCAGATCGAATTGCAAAGAATGGTGATGTTGCTAATAAAATAGGGACTTATTCTTTAGCGGTCTTGGCAAAGCAGCACGGAGTAAAAATGATGGTGGTGGCGCCAACCTCAACAATCGATTGGGATATTTCGGATGGATCTCAGATAGCTATTGAAGAAAGATCAGCAATTGAGTTGCTGCCAGAATGTTATTTGCAGAGTGATTCTATAGTAACTGCCTGGAATCCAGTTTTTGATGTGACACCGGCAGAACTAATATCAGTTATTGTTACCGAAAATGGAGTTGCTATGAATCCTGTTGCGGGAGGGGTTGAAAAACTAAAGAAATAGTTCAATATCGATAGCCGCATGTTTAATCAAAGGTTTGACAGATTTTGGCGAAAAGGTATATTTCAGTTCAATGAAAAGAAGCTAATGGATTGGTGTTATGGGCTGGAAAAAACATTTGACAAGGTGAGATAAGGGCTTATAATAGTCCAACTCAGCTGAGGCGAATTAGGTCTCAGGCTCTTTAACAAAGCAATCAAAATAATTTGTGTGGGTGCTTGTGTCAGAATGTTAAGTCAGTGACTTAAATATTCGACAGAAGAACCACAACGTTAATTCTTACTTAGTAATTACGTTTAATTCTGAAAGTCGAGCCAAAGATTGGCGGCTAATCTTACTTAGTCGCAAAATGATATAAACTGAAGAGTTTGATCATGGCTCAGATTGAACGCTGGCGGCATGCTTAACACATGCAAGTCGAACGGTAGCAGCAGAGCTTGCTCTGGCTGACGAGTGGCGGACGGGTGAGTAACGCGTAGGAATCTACCCAGTAGTGGGGGACAACTTGGGGAAACCCAAGCTAATACCGCATACGCCCTACGGGGGAAAGCGGGGGACCTTCGGGCCTCGCGCTATTGGATGAGCCTGCGTTGGATTAGCTAGTTGGTAGGGTAAAGGCCTACCAAGGCGACGATCCATAGCTGGTCTGAGAGGACGATCAGCCACACTGGGACTGAGACACGGCCCAGACTCCTACGGGAGGCAGCAGTGGGGAATATTGGACAATGGGCGCAAGCCTGATCCAGCAATGCCGCGTGTGTGAAGAAGGCCTGAGGGTTGTAAAGCACTTTCAATTGGGAGGAACACCTAACGGTTAATAGCCGTTAGACTGACATTACCTTTAGAAGAAGCACCGGCTAACTCCGTGCCAGCAGCCGCGGTAATACGGAGGGTGCGAGCGTTAATCGGAATTACTGGGCGTAAAGCGTACGTAGGCGGTTATTTAAGTCAGATGTGAAAGCCCCGGGCTTAACTTGGGAACTGCATTTGAAACTGAGTAACTAGAGTTTAGTAGAGGGGAGTGGAATTTCAGGTGTAGCGGTGAAATGCGTAGAGATCTGAAGGAACACCAGTGGCGAAGGCGACTCCCTGGACTAAAACTGACGCTGAGGTACGAAAGCGTGGGTAGCAAACAGGATTAGATACCCTGGTAGTCCACGCCGTAAACGATGTCAACTAACCGTTGGGCCTATTTATAGGTTTAGTGGTGCAGCTAACGTATTAAGTTGACCGCCTGGGGAGTACGGCCGCAAGGTTAAAACTCAAATGAATTGACGGGGGCCCGCACAAGCGGTGGAGCATGTGGTTTAATTCGATGCAACGCGAAGAACCTTACCTACCCTTGACATCCTCGGAACTTGTCAGAGATGACTTGGTGCCTTCGGGAACCGAGAGACAGGTGCTGCATGGCTGTCGTCAGCTCGTGTCGTGAGATGTTGGGTTAAGTCCCGTAACGAGCGCAACCCTTATCCTTAGTTGCCAACAGTTCGGCTGGGAACTCTAAGGAGACTGCCGGTGATAAACCGGAGGAAGGTGGGGACGACGTCAAGTCATCATGGCCCTTATGGGTAGGGCTACACACGTGCTACAATGGCCGGTACAGAGGGCAGCAACCTCGTGAGAGCAAGCAAATCCCAGAAAGCCGGTCCTAGTCCGGATTGCAGTCTGCAACTCGACTGCATGAAGTCGGAATCGCTAGTAATCGCGAATCAGAATGTCGCGGTGAATACGTTCCCGGGCCTTGTACACACCGCCCGTCACACCATGGGAGTGGGTTGCTCCAGAAGTGGCTAGTCTAACCTTCGGGAGGACGGTCACCACGGAGTGATTCATGACTGGGGTGAAGTCGTAACAAGGTAGCCCTAGGGGAACCTGGGGCTGGATCACCTCCTTACAAAGCACGACTGACACTGACATGAGTGTCCACAACAAATTATTTTGATTGAGAGAGAATGAGCCTGGGCCTGTAGCTCAGTTGGTTAGAGCGCACCCCTGATAAGGGTGAGGTCGGAGGTTCAAATCCTCCCAGGCCCACCACTTTTGCGCTACTCGGCGTTAAAATATTGCTCATGTGCAAAAGCACACTGCGCAATATTTTGCCTTGATTAGCACAAAAGACAAGTAAAATGGGGCCATAGCTCAGCTGGGAGAGCGCCTGCCTTGCACGCAGGAGGTCGGGAGTTCGATCCTCCCTGGCTCCACCAATTCTATAAGATTTTGACATTAAAACAGAGGGTAGAAAACCCAAAGTTAAGGATGGAGAGATTTTATAGAATTGGTAAATGTTGTTTACTAATAGCTCTTTAACAATTTGGAAATCTGTACACTGTAAAATCATAGCAATATGAAGATACAAAAACGAGTTCGTTGAACGGATATTGAGATGAGGTTTTTCAAGCTTTGACGGAAGTCGAGGCAAGAGAATTCGAATCCCAATAGAAGCGCAATGAAATTGTTCTCAAGCAGAAAGCGAAAATGTCAGCTGACAGATATAACACAGTAAAGAAAGAAGATTTATTCGGAAGAATAAAGATTTAATCCGGACTTATTGGGGTTATATGGTCAAGTGAATAAGCGCATACGGTGGATGCCTTGGCGATAAGAGGCGATGAAGGACGTTGTAGCATGCGATAAGCTTCGGGGAGTTTGCAAACTAACTTTGATCCGGAGATTTCCGAATGGGGAAACCCGACCAGGATAACCTGGTCATCTTTAACTGAATACATAGGTTAAAGAGGCGAACCTGGAGAACTGAAACATCTAAGTACCCAGAGGAAAAGAAATCAACCGAGATTCCCTTAGTAGCGGCGAGCGAACGGGGACCAGCCGAGCATTTTAGGTGTAGTGGAACAGACTGGAAAGTCTGGCGATACAGGGTGATAGCCCCGTACACGAAACGGCTAAAGTGACGTATTAAGTAGGTCGACGCACGTGGAACGTTGACTGAAGATGGGGGGACCATCCTCCAAGGCTAAATACTACTTATCGACCGATAGTGAACTAGTACCGTGAGGGAAAGGCGAAAAGAACCCCGGAGAGGGGAGTGAAAGAGATCCTGAAACCGTATGCGTACAAGCAGTGGGAGCACCTTCGTGGTGTGACTGCGTACCTTTTGTATAATGGGTCAGCGACTTAATCTCAGTGGCAAGCTTAACCGATTAGGGGAGGCGTAGCGAAAGCGAGTCTTAATAGGGCGACATAGTCGCTGGGATTAGACCCGAAACCGGGCGATCTATCCATGGCCAGGTTGAAGGTGGGGTAATACCCACTGGAGGACCGAACCCACTTATGTTGAAAAATGAGGGGATGAGCTGTGGATCGGAGTGAAAGGCTAATCAAGCCCGGAGATAGCTGGTTCTCCTCGAAAGCTATTTAGGTAGCGCCTCGTGTATAACTGTTGGGGGTAGAGCACTGTTTCGGCTAGGGGGTCATCCCGACTTACCAAACCGATGCAAACTCCGAATACCAACAAGTTTGAGCACGGGAGACACACGGCGGGTGATAAGGTCCGTCGTGGAAAGGGAAACAGCCCAGACCGTCAGCTAAGGTCCCAAAATCTATGCTCAGTGGGAAACGATGTGAGAAGGCCCAGACAGCCAGGAGGTTGGCTTAGAAGCAGCCACCCTTTAAAGAAAGCGTAATAGCTCACTGGTCGAGTCGGCTCGCGCGGAAGATTTACCGGGGCTAAGCATAGTACCGAAGCTACGGGTTCATCCTTTGGATGAGCGGTAGAGGAGCGTTCTGTAGGTCTGTGAAGGTGAACCGGGAGGTTTGCTGGAGATATCAGAAGTGCGAATGCTGACATGAGTAACGATAAAGGGGGTGAAAAACCCCCTCGCCGAAAGCCCAAGGTTTCCTGCGCAACGCTAATCGACGCAGGGTTAGTCGGCACCTAAGGCGAGGCCGAAAGGCGTAGTCGATGGAAAACAGGTTAATATTCCTGTACCTTAAATTACTGCGATGGGGTGACGGAGAAGGCTAGGTCAGCAACCTGTTGGATATGGTTGTTTAAGCATGTAGGGAGAGTAACTAGGCAAATCCGGTTACTCGTTAATCCTGAGGTGTGATGACGAAATTCCCCTATGTGGGAATGAAGTGATTGATGCCCTGCTTCCAGGAAAAACCTCTAAGCTTCAGGTAATTTGAGGCCGTACCCCAAACCGACACAGGTGGGTGGGATGAGAATTCTAAGGCGCTTGAGAGAACTCGGGTGAAGGAACTAGGCAAAATGGTACCGTAACTTCGGGAGAAGGTACGCCTCTGTTAGGTGAAGCGACTTGCTCGTGGAGCTGAAGGAGGTAGCATTAAACTGGTGGCTGCGACTGTTTAGCAAAAACATAGCACTCTGCAAACTCGAAAGAGGACGTATAGGGTGTGACGCCTGCCCGGTGCCGGAAGGTTAATTGATGGGGTTATCTTCGGAGAAGCTCTTGATCGAAGCCCCGGTAAACGGCGGCCGTAACTAT
>JALXCS010000198.1 GCA_026990815.1 Methylomonas sp.
ATTATGAATAATAAGAAGCAGAAAAACAAATAATTGAGAGATCAGAAATAGTATCATATTCATAGAATAGTCAATTAGAACATAATGCAAAAAATAAGAACAAAAAGGCAATCAAAAGGAGACCAAAGAGTAAAAGTAAAAATCAATATCAAAGTCAAAGCAAAAACATTCAAAAGAAAATCACTAACTCATCAACTGAACGAGTAATGATATAATCAATAAAATACAGTCGCCGCCAACAGCACGGGATTCGATGATTTGATAAGGGTCAATGATAAAGTCTTTTCTTAATACGGGAAGAGGGCAAGCTTGTCTGGCCATTTGCAGATAAACTTCTGATCCCTGAAAGTATTCCTTGTCGGTTAATACGGAAATACAGGTTGCGCCGTTCATGGCATAATCCTGAGCAATTTCCGTGGGCTGAAAATTTTCCCTGATGATGCCTTTACTTGGCGATGCCTTTTTTATTTCTGCAATAATGGCAGGTTTTTTGGTTTGAACTTTGTTTTTCAGGGCATTGCAGAAGCCGCGTGTGGAACCAATGTCGCTGGCAATTTCTTCCAGGTCAGAACTGGACATGCGGCCTTTTCGTTTGGCAATTTCATTGGCTTTGGTTTCTAAAATTTTTTTAAGAATATCTGGGGTGTCGGTCATTGTTTTGAAATGATATTTTTATTGGGTTATTTCGATTAAAGCATTAAATTTTGCTTTGGCTGAACCATTTGCGATTGCCTGTCGAGCTGTATTGATTCCAGCTTCAAGTGAGTCAGTAATATTAGCGGCGTATATGGCAGCGCCGGCATTTAATAGAACAATATTTTTGGCAGGGCCGACCTGATCATCGAGGACAGAATTTATTTTTTTTAAGCTGGATTGGGCGTCAGTGACAGCCAAGTCAGAAAGTGAACCCTTGTTGATGCCAAATTGTACTGGCGTAATGACATAAGTTGTGATTTTGTCATCTTTAAGTTCAGCAATATGTGTGGGGGAAGCAATGCTGATTTCATCCAAGCCATCTTCTGCGCACACCACTAATACATGCTTGCTGCCTAATTTTTGCAGTACTCGTGCCATTGGTTCAAGCCAGTCTTTTGAAAACACTCCGATCAATTGGTTGGCTGCGCCAGCTGGATTGGATAATGGTCCAAGCAGATTAAATAAGGTTCTGACCCCCATTTCCTTGCGTGGGCCGATAGCATGTTTCATGGCGCCGTGGTAGCAGGGAGCAAATAAAAAACCCACGCCAATTTCATTTACGCATCTAGCGACTTGTTCAGGAGATAGATCAAGGTTTATCCCCGCTGCTTCAAGCACATCGGCACTGCCAGATTTGCTGGAGACAGACCGGTTGCCGTGTTTCGCAACCTTGCCTCCTGCTGCGGCAACAACAAAAGCGCAAGCGGTAGAAATGTTGAAAGTATTTGCGCCATCTCCGCCGGTACCACAGGTGTCTACAATGTGATCACCGGAAATTTTTACCGGGGTTGCCAACTCCCGCATGACTTCTGCCGCTGCTGCGATTTCAGCCACAGTCTCTTTTTTGCAGCGTAAGGCGATGAGAAAACCGCCAATCTGGGCGGGTGTTGCAGAGCCGCCCATGATCAGGCGCATGACCAGTTTCATCTCATCCCTGGTAAGGTTTTTTTTATCCAATGCCGTTTGGATAGCGGTTTGCATGTCCATTTTCAGCTTCGCTCCAGAAAATTACGCAATAGATCGTGGCCGTGTTCAGTCAGAATTGATTCAGGATGAAACTGCACCCCTTCGATGTCAAGGGTCTTATGACGAACCCCCATGATTTCATCAATATTGCCATTCCGATCTTGTGTCCAGGCGGTTATCTCCAAACATTCGGGTAATGTTTGTTGTTCAATAACCAGCGAATGATAACGAGTGGCTTCAAAGGGATTGTTCAGACCTTTGAAAACGCCCCGGTTATGATGAAATACCATGGATGTTTTGCCATGCATGATTTTTTTGGCATGAACAATTTTGCCACCAAATGCATGGCCAATGCTTTGATGGCCAAGGCAAACGCCCAAAATAGGATAAACGCCAGAAAATGCGAGGATGGCCGCTACTGAAATCCCTGCCTCATTTGGCGTGCAAGGACCGGGGGAGATGACTATTTTATCGGGCGACAATGCTTTAATATCTTCGAGGCTGACTTGATCATTTCTGACCACAGTAACCGCTGCGCCCAGTTCGCCAAAATACTGGACCAGATTATAAGTGAAGGAATCATAGTTATCGATCATAACAATTTTGGAGGCCATTAACTTTTCCCTCCATTGAGTCCCGCTTCTGCCATATTGACTGCACGAAAAATCGCGCGCCCTTTATTCATTGTCTCATCCCATTCGTTTGTTGGAATTGAATCATAGACAATTCCTGCTCCTGCCTGAATATGTAGAGTGTTATTTTTAATGACAGCGGTTCGAATTGCAATGGCGGTATCAAGATTTCCCGACCAGGATAAATAGCCAACCGCACCCGAATATATGCCTCTTTTTATCGGTTCCAGTTCATCGATAATTTCCATTGCTCTGATTTTTGGTGCGCCGCTGACGGTTCCCGCCGGGAAAGTCGCAGCAAAGACATCAAAAGCATCTTTTCCGTGCTGTAATTTTCCGGTAACATTGGAAACAATATGCATGACGTGGGAATAGCGTTCAACAATCATTTTGTCAGTTAATTTTACACTGCCAATTTCTGCTACCCGACCGGTATCATTTCTGCCCAAATCAATCAGCATCAAATGTTCTGCAAGTTCTTTGGGGTCGTTGAGTAAATCGTTCTCAAGTTCAATATCCTGTTCAGGTGTTTTTCCGCGTGGACGGGTTCCGGCAATGGGTCTGACGGTAACCGAATCTTCCTCAAGTCGAACCAGAATTTCAGGAGACGAGCCAACGATGTGAAAATCGTCAAGATCCAGATAATACATATAAGGTGAAGGATTCAGACAGCGCAAGGCACGATATAAATCCAAAGGAGGTGCGGAATAAGGAACCGATAATCGCTGAGATAAAACAACTTGCATAATATCACCGGCAACGATGTATTGTTTTGCTTTTTGAACTGCATCTTCAAAGCCCTGTTGGGTAAAACCAGAAACAAAATCTACCTCATTGACCTGTTTGGGGCTGCTATGTGATTCGGGTTTTGCTTTTTCTTTATGTAATCGCGCGACCAATTTATCTAGTCGCATGTTAGCTTGTTCGAAAGCATCTTCCTGGGCAGGGTCGGCATGGGTTAACAGCAACATTTTCCCGGACAGGTTGTCAAAAACCAGAATTTCTTCAGAAATCATCAGTAAAATATCGGGATTTTCCAAGGGGTCCGGTTTGCCGCTGGAGCGCAGCCGGGGTTCAATATAGCCGATGGTTTCGTAACCGAAATACCCCACCAAGCCTCCGTTAAAACGTGGAATCTCTGGAAGATCCGGGACTTTATAACGCTGCTTAAATTGGTCAATCCAGACTAATGGATTGTCATGTTCTGCTGTCTCAATGACCTGGTTATTTTTTTGTACTTCAATAGAATTGCCGTGAACCTTGACGATAGTGTTGCAAGGTAGACCAATAATCGAATAGCGTCCCCATTGTTCACCCCCATGCACCGATTCAAAGAGATAGGAATAAGGTCCTTCAGCTAGCTTCATATAAGCGCTTAAAGGTGTATCAAGATCAGCAAGCACTTCTCTGAAAATGGGTATGCGATTATATCCCTGTCGGACATAATCATTAAACAGCTCTGGGGTCATTTAATTTTTCTGGGAAACGTGAAATTGTCCATTATAACTTTTTTATTAGAACATAGCCTATTGCGGATTTTTCTGGCTATGTAGGAGCCTATTGCTATTTGGATTCTCTATAGATGTTGTGGCAAATTACCTTTTGTCCAAAGACTCAGCATCATTTACCACATCATTTCTTTCTACATAAATAATTTTTAGCCTTTTAAATTTTTCAAAACCTCCTGCAAACTATCATTGGCATCGCCAAATAACATACGGGTATTATCCATTACAAATAATGGATTGCCCACACCGGCATATCCAGAAGCCATACTACGTTTCAGGACAATTGTAGTTCCACCTTTCCAGCATTCGATGACCGGCATGCCGGCAATAGGGCTGTTTGGGTCATCCAGTGCCGACGGATTAACAATATCATTAGCGCCAATGACGATGCTGACATCCACATTGGGGAAGTCGTCATTAATTTCATCCATTTCATAAACGATATCGTAAGGCACTTTAGCTTCAGCCAAAAGCACATTCATGTGGCCGGGCATACGCCCAGCAACCGGGTGAATGGCAAACCGGACATTTTTACCTTTGTTGCGTAACAGTTTGCTCAGTTCATTGACGGTATGTTGGGCTTGGGCGACGGCCATACCATAGCCAGGAATAATGACGATATTTTTAGAATCCAGTAATAAATTAGCTGTTTCAGATGGATCAATAGGAGAAACCTCACCTTCAACGACAGCCGCTTCTCCTCCTGATTCAGTGCCAAAGCCGCCAGCAATCACGCTGAGAAAATGCCGGTTCATGGCGCGACACATAATGTAGCTTAGAATTGCACCGCTACTACCTACCAATGCACCAGTCACGATGAGCAAATCATTGCCGAGCATAAATCCGGTTGCGGCCGCGGCCCACCCAGAATAACTGTTGAGCATGGAAACCACCACGGGCATGTCAGCACCACCAATTGCCATCACCATGTGCACTCCAAATCCAAGGGCAATAATAGTCATTAGAATCAGTGTCCATGTGCCGCCGCCGGTTTCTGCGCTTTCAAGAAATTGCAGGCATAGCCAAATTGCAGCGATCAGCAAGCCAAGGTTTAGCCAATGACGACCCGGTAATAAAACTGGGCTGCCGCCAATGCGGCCACTTAATTTGCCAAATGCAATGACTGAACCAGAAAAAGTGACTGCTCCAATTAAAATACCCAAATAGATTTCGATTTCATGAATGGATTTTTCCACCCCGGTTAGGGTAGCAGAAGGATCGATAAAATTTGCATAGCCAACCAGAACAGCAGCCATACCCACCAGGCTATGCATAATGGCGACCAGTTCGGGCATTTGGGTCATTTCGACTTTTTTTGCAGCATAATTGCCAATTGTCCCACCGATGAGTAAGGCAATGATAATGACCGCGTAGCTATTGACAGCATCACTCATGATGGTGGCGACAATCGCAATGGTCATGCCGATCATGCCGTAAAGATTACCGCGTCTTGCTGTTTCCTGATGGCTTAATCCGCTAAGACTCAAAATAAACAGAATCGTGGCGGCGATATAGGACATTGTAACGAGACCTTGAGACATTATTTACCTCCTTATTTTCTAAACATTTCAAGCATTCGCCGGGTCACTAAAAAGCCACCGACAATGTTGATTGACGCGATTAAAATAGCCAGTCCTGACAATAAAGTTATCAGAAATCCTGGTGAGGAAATTTGTACCAGTGCTCCAATTACAATGATGCCACTGATTGCATTGGTTACGCTCATCAATGGGGTATGCAAGGAAGGAGCGACATTCCAGATGACCTGGTAGCCAACAAAACAGGCTAGCACAAAGACCGTAAAATGTGACATAAATGATTCTGGAGCAGTTGCGCCAACAGCGTATAAAAGCGTACCGACGATGGCTAGCGGCAAAAACTGTTTAATTGGCTCCGGTAGCAGTGATTTTTTTTCTGGTTTTTCTTCGGTGACTGCCGGGGTTTCGGTTTGAGGCGCCGGAGTTGCTGATAATTTGGGTGGTGGCGGTGGCCAGGTGATTTCACCTCCCTTAATAACGGTAGCTCCGCGAATCATTTCATCTTCCATATTGACAACAATTTCACCGTTTTTTTCAGGACATAGTTCGGCTAATAAATGACGTAAATTAGTGCCGTAGAGCTGGCTGGATTGAGCTGCCATACGGCTGGGCAAATCGGTGTAACCGATAATGGTAACGCCAAATTTGGTGATAACCTTGTCAGGTCTTGTCAGTTTGCAGTTTCCGCCTTGTTCCGCTGCAAGATCAACAATAACACTGCCGGGTTTCATGGATTCAACCATGCCTTTGGTTATTAATTCAGGCGCTGGTTTGCCGGGTATGAGCGCGGTAGTGATGATAATATCGACCTCCATGGCCTGACGTGCAAACAGTGCCATTTCAGCTTCAATAAATTCCTTGCTCATGGTTTTCGCATAACCGCCAGTGCCAGAGCCATCCTCTTCAAAGTCCAGCATCAGGAATTCAGCATCCATACTTTCAACCTGTTCTTTTACTTCGGGGCGGGTATCAAAGGCTCTGACAATTGCACCCAGGCTTTTTGCGGTTCCGATTGCTGCAAGTCCTGCAACACCGGCGCCAATTACCAGGACTTTAGCGGGGGGGATTTTTCCTGCAGCCGTGATTTGTCCGGTAAAAAACCGGCCAAAGTGTTCTGCGGCTTCGATAACTGCCCGATAACCTGCAATATTCGCCATAGAACTAAGAGCATCACATTTTTGTGCTCTTGAGATTCGTGGAATACAGTCCATTGCCAGCACAGTGGCTTTCTTTTTTGCCAGAGCATCCATTAAGCCTTTATTTTGAGCCGGCCAGATGAAGCTGATCAGGTTGCCTTTTTCGGGCAATAATCCTGTTTCCTCAACTCCTGAAGCAGGATGCTTTTCCGGAGGTCTTACTTTCAGAATCAGATCAGTAGTTGACCATAATTTTTTGGTGTCTGAAATGATTTCCGCACCAGCTTCTTGATATTCTTCATCAGAAAAATTTGCATCTTTTCCTGCACTTTTTTCAATGCTAACGGAAAACCCCAGCTTTTTTAGTTGCTCAGTAACATTCGGTGTAATAGCTACCCGTTTTTCTCCCGGGTGTATTTCTTTTGGTATACCGATTTTCATTTTTTATCCTCATGACTTGCGGTGTTGTGTGAAATACAGCTGTTTATTATTTTTTCTGAAGCTTCATTTTCAATACACAGTCAGTTTTTTTAAAAAAAGCCTGAATTGTTGTTGATAAAGCTCCGGTGATGAGCTTATGGTATTAAGCTTGATTAATCAACTGATTTTGGCTGATCTGAAACCGGGAGAAAGTCAGATTGGCTTAAGTAGGTATGCTAAGCTTAAGCCAATGAAGAAAAAATTAATTTTCCTGTCAATATGAAAGTATTAATTGTTGACGATAATAAATCCATTAGACAGTATATTTCCGAGTGTATTGCGGCGCTGGGCCATCAGCCGTTTTTTGCTGAAAATGGCAGAGAAGCCGTTAAATTTGTGAAGCTGAAGGAGGTAGACTTGATTATGATGGATGTCGAAATGCCTAACATGAATGGTTATGAAGCAACCAAGAAAATCAGAAGATTGCTTGATGAAGAATGGATACCCATTATTTTTATTACCAGCAAAATTGATGAGGACTCTTATACTGAAGGAATATTGGCTGGTGCTGATGCTTATATACCAAAGCCTATCAAGCCGCTCCATTTGCAATTGCAAATCATGGCGATGCAAAGGATATACGATACCCGGCAAAAACTGAAATTGGCACAACAGCAACTAGAGGAAGCCAATAAAAAATTACTGAAAATTTCTCTGGTTGATGAATTAACCGGCTTGGCAAATCGTCGTAATTTTGATCAACATCTGGAAAAAGAATACAGACTGGCGAAAAGAGAAAAAAAGCCCTTATCAGTGGTTATTTGTGATGTTGATTTTTTCAAGATTTATAATGATACTTATGGCCATATTCAAGGGGATGAATGTTTGACAAATATTGCTGGTGCAATTGCCAGCATCCCGAAAAGACCCACAGATTTGGCTTGTCGTTATGGAGGCGAAGAATTTACCGTAATTTTACCGAACACCGATTTGCAGGGTGGATTATGCGTTGCTGAAAAAATTCGGCAGGTAGTTTTCGAACAAAAAATTCCTCATAACGGTTCTAGCATTGCCCCCTATGTTACGTTGAGTTTGGGATTGGCAACTTATACTGGACAATTTAAGTCTGCTGAGGAAATTACCAAGGCTGCCGACATCGCCTTGTACCGCGCCAAAGATAAAGGCAGAAATCGAGTCGAGTCAGCTTGATTCTCTATAATGGCTCATTCCTTACGCGATTTTCGCGCCAAAGATTTTATTGAAACCAAAGAAAGCTTGATTTTTGCAGTAGTAGAAAATGGCACAGAACAGGGCAGAGTTCTGTGTTTTTTGCGCTATCGTAAAACTTCTGAAGGTTGGCAAAAACTGACAACACATCAAGCCAATACATTGCTTGAAAACCAATATCCGGAATATCTTTATTATTCTCTGCCTAAAGATGCCTATTTGCACGCGGTACCTGTTGAGAAAATAGACCAGCATTTTTTTCCGGAGAAACAATTACAGGTACTTTTGCAATGTGTTCCACATGATTCTGTATTGAGTGATTTGCAGCAACTTTGTCATTTACTGATTGACACTGGATTAGCAATGGAACAAATTGGAATTACTGGGTCACTATTGATTAATGCACAGAAAAAAAGTTCCGATATTGATTTGGTGTTTTATGATCGGGATGATTTTTTTCAGGCGAGAAACAGTATCAGAAAATTGATTATCACTTGCCAGCTGCATTCGTTATCTGAAGCAGATTGGCGCGTAACTTATCAGCGCCGTGGCTGCGAACTCAGTTTTTCTGAGTACGTTTGGCATGAGCAGCGAAAATTCAATAAGGCTGTCATTAATCAACGAAAATTTGATTTAAGTTTTGTTGGTTCATGTGGATCATTGGATATCATTCATTTCAAAAAAATTGGACCAGTCAAAATTCAGGCTTTGGTCACAGATGATAGTCGAGGATTTGATTATCCTGCGGTCCTGGAAATTGATGATGCCCAGATTCAAGTTGTCGTCAGCTTTACAGCAACTTATACAGGACAAGCTTTCACTGGGGAAAAAGTGGAGATTGCCGGATTATTGGAACAAGCTAGTAATGGATGTTGCAGAATTGTAGTCGGTTCCACCAGAGAGGCGGAAAACGAATATATCAAGGTGCTTCAAAAATGAACTTACCCGATTTTGCCGCAGTTATTTTGGATATGGATGGTCTGGTTTTGGACACCGAGAAAACCTATTTCTTTGCATGGCAAGAAGCTGCGAAAAGTATGGGGTTCACTTTGACTGGTGATTTTTGCCGATCATTAACAGGCCAACCCTATCAACAAGTGGAACGATTAATAGTCAGTGAATTAGGTGAGTCTTTCAAAGTTGAGTCGTTCAGGAAATTGAGTAGTAAATATTGGCGTAAAATAATTTCTGAGAATGGAATAATGGTCAAAGACGGATTTTATTCTTTAATTGCTGTTGTTCGGCAATTTAAAATCCCATATTGTCTTGCAACGAACAGTCATATGGAAAATGCTGTTGAATGTTTAAGGTTTGCAGAAATTATTGATTATTTTCCTAATATTGTTGCCAGAAATCAGGTAAAAAATGCCAAGCCAGCACCGGATCTTTATTTGCAAGCCGCAGAAGGTCTAGAGGTAGCCATTGCAAAATCTTTGGTTGTAGAAGATTCTGAAATTGGCGTCCAAGCCGGTAAATCAGCTGGCGCGTTTGTGGTTATGATTCCATCAGCACCTCAAGATAGACGATCTTCAGCGGATATGATGTTGAAAAATTTAGCTCAGTTAGCTGAAATGATAAATCATAAAAAGCTCAGGCATAGCGTATAATGCGGCTACAACTTCTAATTTTGTTTTACCTGTCTTGAAATCAAATTTTTCAAAACTGACCGTTGTTGCTCCAGCAAGATTGCATATGGGGTTTATTGATTTAAGTGGAGCACTGGGGCGCCAGTTTGGCAGTATAGGTTTGGCTCTGAATGAAATTTATACCCAGTTAATTATTCAACGATCCGATCAATTCAGAGTATTTGGAAAATCTGCCACGAGGGCAGAACGATGTGCAAAGTCATTATGTTTAAAACTGGATTTGCCCAAAACTTTTCAAATTGAAGTCACAACTGCAATTCCAGAGCATGTTGGATTGGGTTCTGGAACACAAATGGCATTGGCGGTCGGGTTGGCTATCAATGGTTTTTTTGATCTCGGACTCAAGGTGCGGGAAATTGCCGCATTAACTGCTCGTGGCAGGCGTTCTGGTATTGGTATCGGTGTGTTTGAACGAGGCGGTTTGGTAGTAGATGGGGGGCGCGGCGAGAACACTATAACACCTCCCATTCTATCAAATTTGAAAATACCGGAAAACTGGCGATTTATTCTGGTTTTTGACCGTAGAGGTCAGGGGCTGCATGGTAAACAAGAGGTTTCGGCATTTAAAAAACTTCCCGACTTTCCACAAAGGGAAGCAGCACGTTTTTGTTATTTGTTGATGATGCAAGGATTACCGGCGGTTGTTGAAAATAACATTATTAATTTTGGTGATGTTATCAGCCAGTTGCAGCAATCTGTTGGCGAACATTTTGCGTCAGTGCAAGGCGGTGTGTTTACCAGCGCCGAAGTCAATCAGGCCATGATTTGGCTTAAGAAAAATGGCGCGGTCGCAATTGGTCAGACCTCATGGGGGCCAACCGGGTTTTGCGCAGTTGATGATCCTGCCCGAGCAGAATTGTTGAAGGATGGTTTGGAGCAACAATTTTCCGGAAGTGAAAATTTACATTTCATGGTTGCCAGCGCCAAAAACTGCGGCGGTGAAGTGATTGCCGAATAATTATCTATTGGTGATTGCAACGTCCGGGCGGATGTTGGCCAAAAAACTGGATCAGGCCGGGTTTCAACCATTAGTCATCGATCTTTTTGCTGATCAGGATACTCGCCAGGTCGCCTGTGATTTAAGAAAAGTCGATTCCCTTGCTGTGGAAGAGATTGATCCCGTAATCAATGACTTGGAGCGACTCTATTCAGTTAAAGATGTTGTTTATGGCAGTGGCTTTGAAAAGCAAATTCATAGTTTGTTTTTTTTACAAAAAAAACTTAATTTGCGGGGTAATACGCCTGAGGTATTTAAAAAAACTCAAGACAAGATCGGGCTGTTTGAGGTTCTGAGCAAATATAATATTAGCTTTCCAGAAGTGAGTTTTTCAAGACCTGATTCAGGAATCTGGCTGTTTAAACCCCTTCAAGGCGAAGGAGGATGCGGTGTTTTCGTTGATAAGTTTGATGATAGCAGTAATCAGGAAGGGTATTGGCAGCAATATCAACCTGGGGAAGTTATGTCGGCAATTTTTTTGGCTGATGGCAAAGGAGCAGAAATCATTGGCTTTAATTGGCAATGGTCAGTAAATTTAGGGCGGGGCCAAGAATTTGTATTTTCTGGTGTTTGTAATCAGGCCAGAATTTCAATAAATAATCAGCAAATGATTGCTGAATGGGTTGCAACACTGACTGCCCATTTTGAATTGAGGGGTCTAAATGGGATTGATTTTATTGTGAGCCGGAATCAATGTTACTTTTTGGAAATCAACCCTAGACCGACCGCCAGTGTTGAGTTGTATTCGGCAAATTTGGTTGCTGTTCATGCGGGGCTTGCTTCAAGAAAAAATATACTCCGGGTGCAATGTCAGGGTTACCAGGTTATCTATGCAAAAGCCGATTACCGGGTTCCGGATATGATTGATTGGCCGCTATGGGTTCAGGACCGGCCAAAATGTAATACAATTATTACTAAATTCCAGCCTGTATGCAGTGTTGTCGCCAGCGGGGTGGATTCGGATCAAGTGTTGTCCTTGTTGGCGACAAGACAAAAAATAGTAGAAAATATTTTTCAAAAGGAAACTTAACATGCAATATACAACAAGCGTAAACAAATATGCCCAACCTTTGGTTAAAGAATTAATTGAGAATGCTGACAAACTGAGAGTGGCAATTCAAATATTAGATAATGGTTGTACCATTGTCGATGCTGGAATAACCGTTCCAGGCGGTCTTGAAGCAGGGCGGATTATCGCAGAAATTTGTTTGGGCGGGTTAGGTCAAGTTTCGCTTTCTCACAGCTCCTATACAAAAAACTGGCCGCTGATGATCAATGTACATACGGTAAATCCAGTATTGGCATGTCTTGGAAGTCAATACGCTGGATGGAGTCTTTCACATGAAAAATACTATGCGCTGGGTTCCGGTCCGGCACGATCTGTCTGCGTTAAGGAGGAGCTTTTTACTGAGCTGAATTACAAGGATCAGGCGACGGAGACTGTCATTGTTATCGAAAATGATAAAATTCCACCTGTCGAAATTGTTGAAAAAATTGCCAGTGCTTGCGGGTTAGCTGCTTCAGCTTTAACAGTTATTGTAACGCCTACCAGTAGTATAGCGGGAGGGTTTCAAGTAGTTGCAAGGGTTTTAGAGGTCGCTATGCATAAAGCCCATGCGCTACATTTTTCATTGGAAGATATTATCGACGGTAGTGGCAGTGCCCCATTATGTCCACCTCATCCGGATTTCATCAAGGCCATGGGACGCACCAATGACGCAATTTTGTTCGCCGGGCAGGTGCATTTGTTTGTTAGAGGCGGAGATGAAGCGGCGGAAAAACTGGCAAAGCAATTACCCAGTTCAACTTCCAAGGATTATGGTAAACCATTTACTAAAATTTTTAAGGAATATGAATATGATTTCTTTAAAATTGATGCAATGCTATTTAGCCCTGCCAGTGTTATTGTTACCGCTGTGGACTCCGGGAGAAGTTTTCATGCTGGCAAGCTGGATGAGGAATTATTGGATAAATCATTTGGTGCCTGATTTTGTGAGTCAAATTGCAATTTTTACCGACGATCCGGGCTGGCACGGCTCTCAGTTATGCCATGCTTTTGCTGAAAGGGGATATGTTGCTAAATATATTTCTCTGACAGAATGCAAAATTGCTATTGAATCTTGTTCGCTGCCGGTTGTTATTCCGGGATTTAAAAAAAAACTGCCGGATGCAGTTTTTGTGCGTGGCGTACCGGGCGGTTCGCTCGAGGAAGTCGTGTTTTATCTGGATATTTTGCATGTACTGAAATTATTGGATATCCCAGTCTACAATGATGGCAGGGCGATAGAAAAAAGTGTGGACAAGGCAATGACCAGCTTTTTATTAAGACAGGCTGGCTTGCCAACACCTCCAACCTGGGTGGTGCGCGATCGTGCTGAAGCCATTGCAATTGCAGAGCGTGAATTACAGAATGATCGTCAAATAATCACCAAGCCACTTTTTGGTTCGCAGGGAGAAGGAATCAGGCGTATTGAAAAGATGAGCGATTTGTTTTGGCTTGCCAGTAGTCGGGGGATTTATTATTTGCAACGTTTTATTGATTCCGGAGATTCGGGTTATTCAGATTGGCGAATTTTTGTTATTAATGGCAACGTAATTGCCGCAATGCGAAGGCACGGTGTTTGCTGGTTAAATAATGTCGCCCGCGGTGCTCGTTGTGAAGCGGCATCTGTTGACAGGGAAATGTCACGGTTGGCTCTACAGGCAACCCAGGTATTAAAAATGCACTATGCTGGTGTAGATATTATTCGTGATAACAACGGCCGGTTTCAGATTATAGAAGTTAATAGTATTCCTGCCTGGAAAGGATTACAAAGTGTTTGCCAGGTTGATGTTGCCAGGCTTCTGGTCGATGATTTGATGACCCGATATTTGCCCAGGCAAGAATTTCGGATTGACGCAGCTTTGTGAAGCCTATAACCCATAAGCAGTTGATTTTGGCTTATCTTCAAGCCTGTGAAGTAGATGTGCAGGCATTCAAGCCGGGTAATGTTAGTGTTTATGCAGCAGGGCACGAAATGACTGCTGAAGATTTCCGAGTGAGTGCTCAAGCCAGTGCAGAACCCATTTGTAGTCCTGATTACTCTCTGGGTGAAAAAATCTATTACGCAGTCAAGAATACTCGAACAGCGGTGGGCTGTAATACTAATCTGGGTATTATTTTGTTATGTGCTCCCTTGATTTGTGCTGTACAAAAAAGTACACAAGAATTTTCATTACAACAATCGCTTGCACAAATCTTAAAAACGACTACAGTTAATGATGCGGTATGGGCGTTCAGGGCAATAACGCTGGCTTCGCCAGGAGGGTTGGGAAAATCAGATGATCATGATGTCAATAATCGTCCTGAAATTGATCTAACCCAGGCGATGGCAATTGCAGCGGAAAAAGATCGAATTGCTCTTCAATATACAACAAATTACGCAGATGTTTTTAATTTTGCGCTTTTGAAGTATAATATAAGCTTCGATCGATTTGGCGATAGAAACTGGGCTGCAGTAGCAGTATTCGCTGGTTTGCTTAGCCGATATCCTGATAGCCACATCGAGCGGAAATATGGCAATCAACATTCCCCAGTAGTATCAAAAACAATGGCTGCAGTTGAAGCGGCGCTGTTTAGTGTTGAAAAACCTGAACACCTAGAGGCTATGCTTTACAGCATAGATCAAGAGTTCAAGTCAAGGGGTATTAATCCCGGCACTACCGCAGATATGACTGTAGCAACCATCTTTGTATCACTGTTGAGGGAATTGGCAGGTGAAAATTGCATAGGCATTTAGTATGCCGGTTCAATAACTTTTTATTTAATTTCTTCTGAGGAAAAAACAAGCATGTCTAAAATCAATACATTACGTGTGGGCGAATCATTAGTGGGTGACGGCAATGAAGTCGCGCATATCGATTTAATGATTGGTCCTCGCGGTTCTGCTGCGGAAACTGCATTTGCAAATTGCTTAACTAACAATAAAGATGGTTTCTCAAGCCTGTTGGCTGTTATTGCGCCTAACCTGATGGTTAAGCCTGCGACAGTTATGTTTAACAAAGTAACAATCAAAGGCGCTAAACAAGCTGTTCAAATGTTTGGTCCTGCTCAACGCGGAGTTGCAATGGCTGTTGCTGACTGTGTTGAGAACGGTACAATTCCTGCTGCTGAAGCGGATGATCTGTTCGTTTGTGTCGGTGTTTTCATTCACTGGTTGGCGGAAGATGATGATAAGATCCAAAAGTACAACTATGCGGCGACTAAAGAAGCGCTAGAGCGTGCGGTTAGAAACTCGCCTTCTATAGAAAAAGTCCTTGAGAAGAAAGATACTGCGGTACATCCTTTTGCTTCTGAGGAGTAATTTTTCTATTGCTTAGCCGCGTTGTATTGGTAAAGCATAGTTGAGTTGCGCAATTTTGTGTGATTATAAAATACCCCGTTTTCTGGGGTATTTTTTTGCTTATAGGTTATTGATGTCTTGTGCTGTTATTGCGCCGCTATGCAAGGCAGTTGCGACAAGGGCGGAATGAATGCCCATTTTTGTTAAGGCAGACAAGTCTGCGCTGTTTCTAATGCCACCGGCGGCAATAAAAAATTTGTTTGGATTGTTATTACGATAATGTTGTAATTGGGTAATTGCTGGGCCATTATTTGTGCCGACACGCCCAAGTGCCATAATAATAATTGTTTTTGGCCAATATTTAGGATTTTCAAAAAGTATTTTAGGACCGATTGGTTTGTTTATTGAAAAATCCAGAGAGAGTACAAAATTCTTTTTTGTGGTTTTTAATAAATCTACATGTTGTTCCTTGCAGGATTCGCTGCCAATGACCGGGGTATAATTTTCCTGGTGAAAAAAATCAATTGGCGATTTCAATCCGGCATCAACCCAAAAATGGATCTTGTTGAAAAGCCTTAAAACTTTGTTAATTAGGCTGTTATGCTCACCAAAACCGCTCAAAGCATTCAAATCAGCAATGTAAAAATGTTTAAAAGGGTAAAGTGTAAGAAAGGAGCATATAACATCAAAAATATCTGATGATTGACACAGCATTGAGTTAACTGGTTGGTATTGCTTACGATTACCCATGTGGGCGTGGACAACTTTACCATCTTTTAAATCGATAACAGGAATGATATTCATAATCCAGTTCTTTGAATTGCCAAAATGAAAATTTTCGTTTTTGAATACATCACTGGCGGTGGATTGAGCGATCAGTTATTGCCGAAATGTTTAGTAAATGAAGGGGAGATAATGTTAAAGGCGCTAATCAGTGATCTTTCCCAGATACCCCATATTGAATTATACATTACCCGCGATTCAAGGTTACCTGCCCATTATTTCCGAAAATTTACAAATGTTCAACTAATTAAAGTTACTCAAGCTTCAGATATTCGAAGTATTTTTGTTGATTTATGTCATCAATGTGATGCTGTTTGGCCTGTTGCCCCTGAATCTGACAGCATTTTAATGAATTTTTCCAAGATGGTTGATGGTTCTGGTGCACAATTACTGAATTCAGAAACAGAGGCCGTGAAACTGACTGGCAATAAACTTTTAACCTATCAGCAATTAAGTTGCCATAGAATTCCAGTCGTAATGACACATAAACTTTTTGATTTTCAGTGGACAAAAAGTGGAACTTATGTGATTAAACCAAATGATGGTGTGGCTTGCGAAAATTGTTTCTTAGTAAATGGCCAGGAGCAGTTAGAGCATGCTGTTGCTTTTCTTAATGAGCCGGGTGATTATATTATTCAGCCATTTATTCGGGGTCGTGCCATCAGTTTGTCTTGCCTTTTTAAAAATAGTCATGGTTGGCTGATTTGTGTAAATGAACAAAAGATCAGTATTGTTAGCCAGAAGATTTCATTAGATGCCTGTAAAGTAAACATTGCACTGCCGAATACTGATAAGTTAACCGATATTATTGATCGCATTGCCCAGGCAATTCCTGGATTATGGGGGTATGTGGGTATAGATTTGGTTGATACCGGGAATGATTTTGTTTTAATTGAGATTAACCCCCGTTTAACGACATCCTATGCTGGAATCGGGAGGGCGCTTGAAATTAATGTTGCTGAAAATGTTTTGAAGCTAATTTCAGGCGAGCCTGATTTAAAGTTAGTTGGGGATGCTTTTTCGGTTTCGGTGCAAGTAAAATAAAGCTAAATTCAGCAATGCTAAATTAAAGCCGGAAGCTATTTCATTGTTTTTTGTTCAATTTTCCCGTCTTTTCCGATCAATATGGTGCTGGCCAAATTGATAAAAATTCCATGTTCGACAACGCCAGGTAATTCGTTTAGGTGTTCGTTCAGTTCGGAAGAGCTAATGTCGGCATCAAATGTTATATCCAAGACCAGGCTGCCGTGAGCAGTAAAAGCGACATTGTCTTTATTGGCATTAAGGCGTAATTCAGCGTTTCCTCCTATTTCCTCCAGATTATTTTTCACCAGTTGCCAGGCAAAAGGCATCACTTCAATCGGGATGGGAAATTTTTCTCCGATGTGGCTGACCAGTTTGCTTTGGTCAACCAGTACCAGAAATTGTTGTGATGCCTTGGCCAGAATTTTTTCTTTAACTAAATCTGAACCTCTGCCCTTTAATAAAGTGCCGTCAGGACTAACTTCATCTGCTCCATCAACATAGAGATCAAGATGTGATAATTGTTCAATGCCCAGAATTGGTAAGCCTGACTGTTTGGCTTTGATATAACTTATAATGGAACTGGAGATGGTGGTTATTTGTAAATTTTCTTCATTCTGTCGCTGCGCCAAGGCTTCAATAAAGTAATTGGCAGTTGATCCGGTGCCTAGGCCTATAACCATGCCCTGTTTGACTGTATTGACAGCCTCTTGGGCAACTAATTGTTTATCGTTCATTGTGTGGGTAGATCTTGTTCAGTTTTTTCTCCATTCATATCCTTTATTTTTTCGAGAATTTCTTTGGCGTGGCCTTCATGGTTAACCCCATAATTGATATCTGCCAAATTACCTTGTTTATCAATAATGAAAGTTGAGCGGAGTATTGCCATTTTTTTCACGCCATTTTTTTCTTTTTCCCGCCAGACATCATAGTTTTCGCAAAGTTCTCCTGATGTATCAGCTAACAAGTCGATTTTTAATCCGTATTTTTCTATGAACGCTATATGGCTGCTGCAAGAGTCTTTACTGACTCCAATTACAATGGTGTCACGTTTGGCAAATTCGTCAGCCAGTTTAGTGAAATCATTGGCTTCAATTGTACAGCCTGGAGTGTCGTCTTTTGGATAAAAGTACAATACGATATTTTTTTCTCCGGCATAATCGGCGAGAGAAACCATATCATTATTTTGGTTGTATGACCTGAACATCGGTGCTTGTTGTTGTGTTTCTAGCATACTTTGCTCCTGTTTGTGTTATTTAAGTGGGTGATCATAAATTTTTTAACTTTTTGCTGGTTTATTTTGAAATTTTCTTTGTTGTAACTTCGGTTACATAGCATCAATGTG
>JALXCS010000199.1 GCA_026990815.1 Methylomonas sp.
TTTTTTTATAGACTGATTATTGTGTCATGTGTGATTCGTTTCGGTGTTTAAGCTGCAGATTGGATTTGTAGAGCTTTTTCATCGAAACGATTTTTTTAATGAAAGCGATGTTCTAAATTATCACAAATTTTCATAACTATTCAGGTTAACCCCCTCCTGTTTTCAGCGTATTTTTCAATACTACAGTTGACAAAATGGTTTTTGGCCAGTTTTACACTGACACAAAACACGAATAGAATTTCTGCGCTCAACTAGTCACAACAACTGAGTGTATCTTGCAATATCGCCTGGAGCCTCACGCATAAACTGATGCTAGTGATGCTGGAAAGAGAACGACACCGAGTCCTTGTCCGGGCGGATTGAATTGGATTGTAATGGCCCAGTTTTTTGTAAATATTGGTGTTTTACTGGGTTAATACTGTGCTAGGGAGTGTAAAAACAGCGATGCAAGATACTTATCATGCTATCCGGCCAAAACATTTACCTCGTTTTCTGGCAGCAGAATTTGAATACCGCTTTAATCGATGATTTAGCTTGGACAAGCTGGCTTAGCGAGATGTATTCAGCTGTTCAAACACCACCGATGCCAGGGTAATTATTGAAACAGGCTAAAGCTTATTGATAATCAGAAATTATTATAATGATTAACCAATCTTTTTTGGGACGCTAAATTTATCTGTTAGACTCGTAGGAGAGGCTTTAGCCGCGATTTGCAATGAACAATCCCCCTTCAATCGCGGCTAAAGCCCCTCCTACGTCAAAACTATTTTGGATTTTGAAATATCCATAAACAATAAAATCAACAATGCGACCTGAATTTCTGAAAGGAAGAAAAAAGATGGAAAATTCTAAAAATAACGATGATCTGAAAAGTACGGATACCCAGCTCAGTATTTCCGAAAATTTAAAGAACTATGCTCTCAATCATCCATTCATTGTTTTGTGGAATGTATCGCTATTAGTAGGCGGTATTATTATCTGGTTTTATTTTTTTCAAATAGGATATTTTCCTGATTTGGCAAAAGATGAAGCGCTTTTGATGTTGCCGCTAGCAGCTTTGACTGGTGGATTTTATCTGGGAATTTTTACTATCATTTTTATGGCCCCATGTTTATTTCGTTTAATAATAGAACCCAAACGTATAGTATTACCTGAGCTTATTGTATTGCCAGAAAAGCTAAGAGAAGATATCAATAAGAATGAGAAAAAAATTGATTATGAGCTGATATGGTACTTTTTTTCAATTTTTTTATTCTATACCCCCTTGGTTTTATTTCCAGAGGAATGCGCTTATTGGATATGGTGGGTGATGATTTTCAGTGTATTACAAATTATTATCTATGGTTTCTGGCAGCCTTTTAACAAAGGACAAAATAGCAATTATATTATTGCTTGGTTTTTTTCTGCCATTTTTTCTTTTTTCATTTTATATTTATTAATTTCCACCCCTGATCAAAATGAGAATGATTTATTATGGGTCTTTTTTATTGTTTTGTTAATAAATTCCGTTTTCTCATTTGAACGGGA
>JALXCS010000200.1 GCA_026990815.1 Methylomonas sp.
TTATATCTTCTTTTTATTCTTTTTGTTTGTCTTATGGATTTTTGTATGAGTTTAGATGCTTCTATTATTAAAAGTTCTTTTTTTATGAGCTTGTCCATTACTGTATTTATTTTTAAATCTTTAGTTTTTTTAGTTTAATTACCCGTGTTTTTGCTAAATACCTAAATTTAGATACAGATAACTTCGTACATTTGGAATTTGACTAACTTTATTTCTACATTTAAATGATCCTGTGAAAAAGGGACAATGAAGATCTTAATCTTTGGCCTCAATTATGCTCCAGAGTTAATTGGAACTGGTAAATATTCAGGAGAATTAGGTGCATGGCTATCGGAGCATGATCATGATGTTAGAGTTATTTGTGCTCCACCATATTATCCGGACTGGAAGGTCAATGCCGGTTACTGTGCCTGGAACTATCGCATAGAAGTTGAAAATGGTGTTAGGATATTTAGATGTCCATTATATGTGCCTAAAAAGCCCAATGTTTTTTTGCGTTTGGCGCATTTGCTTAGCTTTTCTCTTTCAAGCATACCGCTGTTGTTTTTTCATGTTTTCTGGAGGCCAGACATTATTATTACTATTGAACCAACTGTGTTTTGCGCGCCCGGAACATTGCTTTTGGCCAAGCTGTCTGGAGCTAAAACTCTACTACATATTCAGGATTTTGAATTAGATGCGATGCTAAAACTTGAAATGGGAAAACATAGTTTTTTTACCAAGGTAGGTTACAAAATAGAATCATGGATTATGAGGCGGTTTGATGCTGTATCCACTATTTCACATACTATGGTTGAAGCAGCCAGAAAAAAACTAAATGGGAGCAATAGGCCGGTTTTTTATTTCCCTAATTGGGTTGATGTTGATTTTATCAGGCCAGGCAGGTATGGCGATTTTTATCGGGAGAAGTGGGGGATTTCGGTAGAGAAAAAAGTGGTTATTTACTCTGGAAATTTAGGTGAAAAACAAGGGCTAGAAATGGTTTTGGAAGCGGCTAATAGGCTTTCCGATTTCAAAGATGTGATTTTTCTTATCATTGGTTCGGGTGCGGCGAAAGAACGCTTGATAAACCAAGCCAAGCAAATGAAGTTGTTAAATGTTGATTTTTATCCTGTTCAACCCTATCATCAGTTGCCCGCATTAATGGCCTTGGGGGATATTTTTTTGGTGGTACAAAAAAAGGGGGTTGCCGATGCCGTATTACCTTCAAAATTAACTACGATTCTCGCTGCAGGAAAAAACGCATTGATTACTGCTGAAAAAGAGACCGAATTGGGCTTTTTGTGTGAGACATATCAGGGAATTGCGAGGCGAGTTGTTCCTGATAGCATAGACAGTTTTACCAATGCCCTTGAAGAAATGTTACAAGAAATCAATCCTAATAATTCCGGCATTAATCAGGTCGCCAGAAAATATGCTGAAAATTTTTTAGACAAAGAAAAAGCGTTAGGAGATTTCTCCCAAAATTTAGGCGAATTAGTAGCAAAAAATTGATTCTTAGCTTAGCAATTATTTGTGAAAAGTGCCAAAGAAACGCATAGATTCTGGAGTTTGTTAGTATGATTTTAGTTACTGGTGGCGCTGGATTTATTGGTTCCAATTTTATTTTGGATTGGATTGAAGATAATGATGAGACAGTTGTCAATTTGGATAAATTAACTTACGCTGGCAATCTGGAAAACCTGGTTTCATTGCATGATAAACCCAATTACATTTTCTCTGAAGGAGATATTGGAGATTTTGAAAGTGTTACAAAATCGCTGGACAAATATCAGCCAAGATCAGTTATTAATTTTGCTGCTGAATCGCATGTTGATCGTTCTATTCATGCACCAGAAGCATTTGTAACAACCAACGTACTAGGTACATTCTGGTTGCTGGAAGCAGTTCGGAAATACTGGAGTAAACTTGACGGAATTGAGAAAAACAATTTTAGATTTTTGCATGTTTCGACTGATGAAGTTTATGGAACATTGGACAAACTGGCCCCGGCATTCCATGAAGAAAATCGATATGAACCCAATAGCCCTTATTCGGCCAGTAAGGCAGCTAGCGATCATTTGGTTCGTTCGTATCACCATACCTATGGTTTGCCTGTTTTGACAACAAACTGTTCCAATAATTATGGCCCGTATCAATTTCCAGAGAAATTGATTCCACTTATGATAGTAAATGCGCTGGATGGCAAACCATTGCCAGTATACGGTGATGGCCAGCAAATTCGTGATTGGCTTTATGTTAAGGATCATTGTACGGCCATCTGTAAAGTTTTAGAGTCTGGCCGTGTAGGTGAAACTTATAACATTGGAGGCTGGAATGAAAAACCAAATATTGAAATTGTTGATACGGTCTGTTCGATTTTAGATGGGTTAAAACCCCGTTCGGATCATAAAAGTTATCGCGAACAAATAACTTATGTGAAAGATCGCCCTGGTCATGATCGTCGCTATGCCATTGATGCCAGAAAAATTGAACGTGAGTTAAATTGGAAGCCAGCAGAAACTTTTGAAACGGGTATTCGCAAAACAGTTCAGTGGTATTTGGAGAATCGATCGTGGATTGCTAATGTTCAGTCCGGCGCATATAGGGATTGGCTCGATAAAAACTACCTGAGCCGTAGTTGATGAAAATATTGCTGTTTGGAAAAAATGGCCAGCTTGGATGGGAGTTGCAGCGCAGTCTAGCGCCATTAGGAGAGGTTATTGCTTTAGCAAAAGATAGTCAGGACTTCTGTGGTGATCTGGAAAATTTGCAGGGTTTGACTGATACAATACAAAAAATAAAACCTGATGTTATTGTTAATGCCGCAGCCTATACTGCTGTAGATAAAGCAGAAAGTGAACCTGATATGGCGTTGCTTATCAATTCTGAAGCTCCTGAGGTTTTGGCAAGAGAAGCAAAAATATTAGATGCTTTGTTCATCCACTTTTCGACAGATTATGTTTTTGATGGCCAGGGAGATCATCCATGGTTGGAAAAGGATGAGACAAACCCTCTGAATATTTATGGAGAGACAAAATTGGCCGGTGAGCAGGCAGTACGTAACATAAGCTGTAAATACTTAATATTGCGTACAAGCTGGGTGTTTAGCGCAAGAGGCAATAATTTTGCGAAAACCATGTTAAGGCTGGCGCAAGAACGAAATAGCCTGACGGTTATTGATGATCAGTATGGCGCTCCTGCCAGCGCAGAATTGCTTGCTGATGTGGTGGCCCATGCCATTCGAGCTGTTCAGCAACAAACCGGTATGGAAGGTTTGTATCATGTTACAGCAAGTGGTGAGACCAGTTGGTATCATTACGCATGTTTTGTTATTGATTACGCTTTAAAAGCGGGGGTAAATTTGAAAGTCAAATCTGATCAAATCAAACCCGTTCCCAGCGAAGCATTTAATGTTGTTGCGAAGCGGCCAAAAAATTCGTGTTTGAATGCCTCAAAATTTGAAAAAGTTTTCAATCTAAAAATGCCACATTGGAAAACCGGGGTTTCCCGAATGTTGACAGAAATAATAGAGAATAAATCATGACCCAGCGTAAAGGGATCATTTTGGCTGGAGGCTCAGGAACGCGGTTATATCCAGTAACCCAGGTTGTTTCCAAACAATTGTTACCCATTTATGACAAGCCGATGATTTATTATCCTCTCAGTACATTGATGATGGCTGGAGTCAGGGATATTTTGATTATTAGTACACCTGAAGATACTCCCCGCTTTCAAGAGTTATTAAAAGATGGCGCTGATTGGGGGCTTAATTTACAATATGCAGTTCAACCAAGTCCAGATGGATTGGCGCAAGCATTTATTATCGGTGAAAGTTTTATCGGCAATAATTCATCGGCGCTGGTTTTGGGCGATAATATTTTCTATGGACATGATTTACATATGATTTTGGGTCGGGCAGCAACTCAAATAGTGGGAGCAACAGTTTTTGCTTATCATGTTAATGATCCCCAGCGTTATGGCGTGGTTGCGTTTGATGATCAAGGTAAAGCCACTTCACTTGAAGAAAAGCCTCAAAAACCGAAAAGCAGCTATGCAGTGACCGGGTTGTATTTTTATGATAGTCAGATTATTGATATTGTTAGAAATCTAAAACCTTCTGCGCGTGGAGAATTGGAAATTACTGATGCAAATCGGACTTATCTGGAGCAAAAACAGTTAAATGTTGAAACTTTAGGGAGGGGATACGCATGGTTAGATACTGGCACACATGAAAGCATGAACGAAGCTAGTCTGTTTATTAAAACGATCGAACATCGACAGGGATTAAAAGTAGCCTGCCCTGAAGAAATTGCCTATCGAAATGGTTTTATTAATGCGGAAAAACTGGAGCAATTGGCAACGCAACTCGCTAAAAATGAATATGGAAAATATTTACAGCATTTATTAAAAGAAGAGGTTATTTAATAAACCAACCCAAAAGCTATTACTGTTGGAGGAGATGGTGTAGTTGAATTAGGTGATTCGTGCAACGCACTGGTGATTTTTGATGAGTAGGTTAACTTTTCCTGGCTCTTCTTTTTTGCTCTTGAGCCAAGAAAATGAAAGGATTAAACTCGCAAATAATCTTTAAAGTATAAAGTTTAATTTATCTAAGTTGTTTCCTTGATGAAAAAAATAACTATTGGTTGGAAAGTTTCAACAACAAATCCTGCTCTAGCAAGTTTACGCTATCGAGCTTTGCTGCCATTACTGGCTCTTGAAGAGTCAGGGGTTAAAAGTAAGATTATTAGTAATGCAGGGTGTGGACATTCAAGTCTCGCGAAATTGGATGTTTTGATAATAGTGAAAAGCTTCACTATTGAAGACTATTATTTGGCGCAACAGGCTAAAGATTTGAATGTTCCAGTAATTTTCGATTTATGTGACAACATATTTATTGAAGATTACGTGGGGAAGAGAAAACTTGTTCCTGCTGATGTTTTTTTTCTCATTGCCTCTATTGCAAATGCGATAACCGTTTCAACAGATGCTCTTGCTGAGGTTATTAGGGGGAAAATCGATAAAGATACGTCCATCTATGTCATTCCTGACGGGATTGAGAAAAAAGAATCCATTTCATTGGCCCAAAGGCACTTGTTTGTGCCAAAACTTAAAGAAGTCCAGAAGTTGATTGTTAATAAAAGTGGTATTATCAGATTGAAAAGAAATTTAGGAATGCTACTTACTTCAGGAACTATTAATGGAATTTCTCAATATTTTGTAAAATGTTCTGCCATTTTGTTTGGAAAAAGACACAAAGAAATTAGCAGAAATCTAGTTGAAAAAAAGTCTCAAAGTTTTTCCAGTAGAGAAAAATATCAACTCATTGGTGGGAAGAGAAAAGAACAAATTGAGCATTTAGTAAGGAAAATTTCTAACAAATCGTTTCGGCCTAAAACGATTTTGTGGTTTGGTAATCATGGCGCCAGCCATGCAAAGTTTGGAATGTTAGATTTATTATCTATCAAAAAGTCCTTAGAAAAAATAGCTTCTGAATTATCTGTTGAATTAATTGTAGTTAGTAATAATTTCGAAAAGTATAAAAACTATATTTCTTGTTTTAAAATT
>JALXCS010000201.1 GCA_026990815.1 Methylomonas sp.
ATCCCAATCCTTTTCCACCATTTTGATTTGGGCAAGCTTTTGTAAAAGCATAATATTTCCAGGCTTTTGCTTCAAAGCCTGACTCAAAATTTCTGTTGCATACCCAAAATTTTGTTCTTTTATTAACTTATTGACTCCTGGAAACAATGCATTAAGATTTGAGGGATTGATTTCCAGGGCTTCACGAAACTTTCTGACAGCCTGTTTTTCATTACCTTCCAACAACTCAAGCTGTGCAAGCATAACTATTGTTTCATCAGATTTTGGATGACTCCATAACACAGATGTCAACAAGGTTTTTGCTTCTTGGTATTTTTTCTTAGTAACCAAGACTCTTGCCTGTAAAATTTGTGCATCTTGATTTTCTGAATCCTCTTCGAGAATACCATCAATTAAGGATGAAGCGGTTTTAAAGTCCTGTTGTTGAAAAGCCATTTTTGCTAATAATAATCGAGCTTCCAGTTTTTCTGGCTTTGATTTTGATTGAGCAATCTTCTCTAAATAGGTTTTTGCGGAATCAGTTTTTTTCCTTAATAATAACCACTTACTTAGCTGAAGAAGTTGTTTAGGCTGATTTTCATATTGACTTGCATATTCTTTAAACTGTTGCATTGCCCTATCTTCGTCAAGACTGACCAGAAAGCTAAGTAATACAAATTTGGGTCTAATTTTTTTGGGATTTTCAGCAACGTGTTCTCGTAACAACTTCTCAGCCTGTTTCGGCTTTTTGGCATGCACCAGCAGTTTGGCCAGAGCAATTTTCAATTGATCCTTATTAGGATACATTTTTATTAATTGCCGATACTCCTTGATCACAGCATCGATATCTTTTTTCTTGGCATTCAGTTGAATTTTCAGCAAATGTAAGGAAGGATTTTCGGCATTAGCTTCAATAGCAGGATCAAGCAAAGAAAGCGCTCCATCAAAATCTTCATTTTCCATGTAGACCAAGGCCTTTAGAGAAACAGCATCTACATTACCTGGATCCTGCTGTAGTATGCTATCAATGATTGGCAAGGCATCACTTGTCTTTTTTTGCCTGATTAATATAGCTGCTTTCAATGATAAGGCAACTAAATCACTAGGCTTTTTTTCGATAACATATTCTGCCTGTTTTACCGCACCTTCGACATCATTAAACAATAACAAGACCTTGCCTAATTTCAGTCGGGCATCAATGTTATCTGGTTCAAGCTTAACAGCTTGCTCCAGATTCTCTTTCATGGCAGGATAATTTCGGCTTTTTTCATTTAATAAAGCCATAGTATAATATGAGTCCGCAAGATTATTATTGCTCTGAATAGCACTTTTTAATTCTAATTCGGCACTTTTAAGGTCGCCTTTTTGCAATAATTCTTTTCCACGGGCAAGTCTCTCTTTCGCCTGTTCCTGCTCGTTCTGACAGGCAGTTAGAACAAAAAGGCATAAGCCCATTGCGATCACTTTTCTTTTCAATTTATACATTACGTACCCAAATTAAACGTTGAATAATACAAGATTAAACTTTACATAAGCTGAACAACAATCAACATCATCAATTTTGAAGATATTTTTCAACACGCAGTACATCTTCTTTAGTGTCAATGCCAGCCAATGGAGCTTCAGAAACCACTTCTACCAGAATTTTTTCTCCATACCACAAAACCCGCAACTATTCAAATACTTCAAGCTTTTCCAAAAGCGATTCTTGCCAGTTAACATATTGATTCAAAAACCCAACCCTATAGGCATATAACCCGATATGTCTGGAATAGATATTATTAGAAATAAAAGAATGCTGTTTTGCAAATCCATCCCTATCCCACGGAATAGCCGCCCTGCTGAAATAAAGGGCATGCCCCAATTTATCAATAACAACCTTGACAACATTACTGTCAAAAAGCTTTTCCACTGTATTAATTTCTACTGCCAGAGTTGCAACTTTAGCCGATGAACTATTGAAAAGCGCTTTGGCAACCCTATGAATATAATCTGCAGATAGCAAAGGTTCGTCGCCTTGTAAATTTACAATTATCTCATCATCTTGCCATTGTAATTGCTGGGCGACTTCGGCAATTCTTTCAGTACCACTTTGGTGGAAATCAGAAGTCATAACGACTTCAATACCTAATTCAGAAACTACGTCAAAAATCCTAGAATCATCAGTTGCAACTACTATTTGTTCTGCTTCTGCCTCTTTTGCCCTGTCACAAACATGCGCTATCATAGGCTTTCCAGCCAAAAGGATTAAAGGCTTTCCCGGTAAACGTGTGGATGCGTAACGGGCAGGGATAACAACTTTGAACTTTGTTGTCATTTAGATAGCGCATCAATTTCTTCAAGTGTTAGCTCCCTGGCCTCCTCTTCTAGCATCACCGGAATATCATCTCGAATTGGAAAAGCCAATCGATCAGCTTTACAAATCAGCTCCTGCTGTTTCTTAATGTAAATCAATGAACTTTTACAAAGTGGACAAGCGAGAATTTCAAGTAATTTATTATCCATGCATTTTCTCTTCTAATTTCTGAACTAAATTTTCTGTAAATTTCTTTGGCAATGTAGCATTAACAGGAATATACCAATAGTTTTTCTGTGCAAAAGCAACACATTTAACAGCATCTTTTTCCGTCATCAAGATTTCGCTGCTATTTTCAAAATGAAAATCTTCTTGGGTAAAATCATGGTGATCAGAAAATACATGCCGCTGATATGAAATACCAGCATCATCGAGTAAGGAAAAAAAACGTCGTGGATTTCCAATTCCGGCCATTGCATGACATGCTTTATTTTCGAAATAACTCAGGGGTTGCTGGTCACCAGAAAGCAAATTAATGGCTTTTGCTCCCTGGACAACCATTAAATATTCATCTGATTCGGCATTCCCGCCATTACATACTAAAAAATCAACCTCTCTAATTCGGCTAATCGCTTCGCGCAAAGGTCCGCTCGGCAGACTGTATCCGTTACCAAAGCGCCGCTCTCCATCAATCACTATAATTTCAATATCTCTTTCTAAACGATAATGCTGTAAACCATCATCTGAAATAATGACATTACAATCGGTTTTCTCCAATAACAATTTAGCGTTTGCAATTCTGTCAGGGCCTACAGCAATTGGACATTCACTGTGTCGTGCAATTACCAAGGGCTCATCACCTACTACTGTAGGATTACTATCTTTAAATACCATAATTGGCCATTGTTCCGATTCACCGCCGTAACCTCGTGCAATTACTCCAGGTATATAACCTAATCGCTTAAACTGTTCAACGATATAAATAGTCAAAGGCGTTTTACCAGTGCCTCCTACTGTAATATTCCCAACAATAATGACTGGGACGGAAAGTTTATGTTTTTTTAACAAACCCATCCGATAAAGGTATCGTCGAAATCTAACAATATCGTTAAATACCATTGAAAATGGCAATAGGCATAATCCAATAAAATTATCCTGATACCAGACAAAATTGGACCATTTCTGCAATGTTTCTTTGTTCATTTATTGATTTGGGATATTTTGTGCAGCAAAAGTAATCTTTGTAAACCCGATTTGACTTGCCACTTCCAAAACTCTAATCACAGCCTGGTGGGGGGTTTTTGCATCAGCACTGATTATAAAAGGCAATTCTCTGGAATATCCGGCTACATCAAGAATTGCTTTTTTTAATGTCGCTTTTTTTTGATTGATTACCTGTTGATTATTTACGTAATAGACACCATCAGCATCTATTGTCAAATTAACCACTTTTGGCGCTTCAAGCCGCTCCTCGCCGCTGGCTTCAGGAAGATTTATCTTTACAGCTGTCTCACGGCTGAAAGTGGTCGTAACCATGAAAAAAATCAATAACAAAAACACAACATCAATCATGGGTGTTAAGGTTATTTCAAGCTTCTCTCGTTTTTTATCACGGAAATTCATTAGCTTTCCTCGCGTTCTCCATGCATCATTTCAATTAATTTAAGAGCTTCCTCTTCCATATTGAGCACATAAGCATCCACCAACCCTTCAAAATAACGGTGAAAAATCAAACTGGGAATAGCAACAGTCAAACCTGCCGCTGTTGTAATCAAAGCCTCGGAAATTCCTCCGGCTAATATCGCAGGATCTCCAACCCCATGACTCATAATCGCAGCAAACACTTTAATCATCCCCATCACGGTACCCAGCAAACCAAGCAAGGGCGTCACTGAAGCGATAGTTCCCAATGTATTCAAAAATCTATCAAGTTCGTGTGCAGCTTGTCTACCGGCCTCGATGATGCTTTCTTTCATTATTTCTCGGCCATGTTTGCTGTTGATCAATCCGGCAGACAAAATTGCTCCCAACGGTGAATTGGTTTTCAAACGCCTGATAGTCGCATCATCTAATCGATTTTCTTTAGCCAAGGTCCAAACTTGTGGAACCAAGTCCGAGGGTACTATTTTTTTCTTCTGCAAAGACCAAAAACGTTCACCAATGATTGCCATTGCAATCACCGAACATAAAATGATTGGCCACATTAACAGGCCACCCTTTTGTATCAATTCAAACACAATGATTAATCCGTAATTAAGTTAAACGAGAAAATGAACTTATCTTTATAAATTGTTATTTTACGCCAAGTTAACACTTTTTTCCTTCCCAACCCAAATTACCGCAACAACAAAAGCGACAACACAGCATCCCGCTGCAATGCTATAAACCATTTCTGCCCCAAGAGGCACCCATAAATAACCGCTGAATAACCCGCCTAACATCCCGCCTAAGCCAAAACTCATGCTGCTGTACAAGGCTTGCCCTTTCCCCTGATGCCGGGAATTAAAATAACGATGGACCAAATGAATAGCAACCACATGTGAAGCTCCAAAAGTTGCAGCATGTAATAGCTGGGCACCCAATAATAATGTCCAATTTTGAACGCCCCATGCAATAAGTAGCCAGCGCAAAATACTCAGCACAATACTGGCCAATAAAATTTTCCTGAGTGTAAATCTGTTAATCAAACGACGCATAAAAATAAACAACACTACTTCGGCAATGACTCCTAGCGCCCATAAAAAACCGATTATCGAAGAGGAATATTGATGATTTTTCAGATAAATTGAAAAAAACACGTAATAAGGCCCATGAGCGATTTGCAACAACATATAAACCACAAAAAATGCAATCACTTCCGGTTGGCGTAAAATTTCAAAAACCCCAACTGCATCAATATCATGATGAATAATCTTGACTTCAGGAATTAATAAACTAACCAACCATATCGCAATTAGCAAAATTAAAATGATCGCAGGCAAAATTTCTATTTGATAAAGATCTAATAATTTGCCGATAGTCAGCACTGAAAAAATAAACCCCATGGAACCCCAAAGCCTGATTTGGCTATAGCGATGCGGTTCATCTCGCAGATGAAAAAGAGTTGCCGCCTCAAACTGAGGTAATGCTGCATTCCAAAAAAAACTGAAGCCAATGGTAATCCAGGCAAATGATTCATATCCTGACTTAAATAAAAAACCGGCAAAAATCAGCATCCCAAAAAATGATGTCAGTCTGATCACTCTCAAGCTCTTGCCAGTATAATCAGCCAACCAACCCCAGATATTCGGAGCGATAATCTTGGTTGCAACCATTAAAGCCGACAGCTCACCAATTTCAACTGAACTGAAAGAAGCATTTTCCAGAAACAAGCTCCAAAACGGTAAAAACCCACCCAGTGAAGCAAAATAAAAAAAATAAAACCCTGATAATCGCCAATAGGGTGTTGCTGAATCCATGTACAGAATAAATTATAAAGTCTTGCCGTTTATCTAAGTATAGGCAAGTGAGTATTAACATCAGAGTTTTGGGCCCGATGCCTGAGAAAATGATCCATGAAAACGATAGCCATCATAGCTTCAGCAATTGGTGTTGCGCGGATGCCAACACAAGGATCATGACGGCCTTCGGTTATCACTTCAACTGGCTCACTGTCCAGATTTATACTTTTTCCAGATAAACGCAAACTGGATGTTGGCTTTAATGCAATACGTGCCACCACATTCTGACCACTGGAAATACCTCCTAAAACCCCACCTGCATGGTTACTCAAAAAACCCTCCGGGGTTATCTCGTCACGAAATTCCGTTCCCTTGCTGTCGACGCAGGCAAATCCATCACCTATTTCAACACCTTTCACCGCATTAATACTCATTAAAGCATGCGCCAAATCAGCATCGAGACGATCAAAAACTGGCTCCCCCAAACCGGGAGGAACATGACTGGCGACTATTTCAATCTTGGCTCCAATTGAGTCGCCGGATTTTCGTAATTTGTCCATAAACGACTCCAATTCTGAAATTTTGCTGGCATCCGGGCAAAAAAATGGATTGGTTGCAACAATATCCCAATTTATATTGGATATCTTGATTGGCCCCAATTGTGAGAGAAATCCTCTAATCACAATACCAGCCTGTTGTTTCAAATATTTTTTTGCAATAGCGCCAGCAGCGACACGCATAGCCGTTTCTCGTGCCGACGATCGGCCACCGCCGCGGTAATCACGAAAACCATATTTATGCTGATAAGTATAATCGGCATGTCCAGGCCGAAACCTGTCTGCAATTTTAGTGTAATCTTTTGAACGATGATCAGTGTTTTCGATTAATAAACCTATAGGGGTTCCGGTGGTCTTGCCTTCAAAAACTCCCGAAACAATTTTCACCCTGTCCGCTTCTCTTCGCTGCGTGGTATGACGGGAAGTTCCTGGCTTTCGCCTGTCCAAATCTTCCTGGATATCTTGCTCACAAAGTTCCAAACCTGGAGGACAACCATCAACAATACAACCTAGCGCTACACCATGACTTTCTCCAAAGGTAGTGACAGTAAATAATTTTCCTATGCTGTTTCCTGACATAATAATGCTAATGACCGATTAAATAATTCATGGTATTGACTTAACTGTTGTGCAGTCAGTAAAAATACACCCTCCCCTCCCCGTTCAAATTCCAGCCAGTAAAAAGGAATCTCAGGAAACAGATTTTGTAACGATTGGGCACTGCTACCGACTTCAATCACCAAAATGCCTTCAGATGAGAGGAAAAATTTTGCCTGGGCCAGAATTTTGATCACCAAATCTAGACCAGATTTACCTCCTTTGAAGCCTAGTGCGGCTCGGCATGAAATTCTTTTGGTAATTGCTGCCATTCTTTCAAGCTAACATACGGGGGATTACTAACTATCAAATCGTATTGTTTATTAGAAATGTTTGCAAACATATCTGAATACAGCAGCTTTACCTGACCATCCAATTCATACTTATTAACATTAATCTCTGCGACATCTAATGCATCCCTGGAATAATCAACCGCATCAACTTCAGCATCAGGAAACGCAAAAGCACAAGCAATAGCAATACAGGCGCTACCGGTACATAAATCCAAAACGGTACTTGCATCCTCTAGCCAGGGACTAAATCCCTCCTGAATCAGTTCTGCAATTGGGGATCGTGGAATTAAAACCCGCTCGTCGACGTAAAAGCTTAAACCGGCAAAAACTGCTTCCCGGGTTAAATAAGCAGCAGGAATCCTTTCTTCTATTCTTCGCTTAAACAACGCAACTATTTTCTCCTGCTCTATTTTTGTCAACCGTGAATCAAGATAGGTTCCTGACAACTGATATGGCAGACAAAGCGTATGTAAAACAATTGCCGCGGCATCATCAAGCGCAGTCGTAGTGCCGTGACCGAAAAATAATCCTGCCTGGGAAAACTGGCTGGCGCCCCAGCGTATAAAGTCTTTAATTGAAATCAGATTATCCGGAAAACCCGGGAATGTTTGTTCCATCGTAATATCTTGATGATAAAAGGGAGAAAACTGCAAAGCCCTCATTTTAAACTAAACTTGGATTGTTTGGAGAATAATCATTGTCATTAGCCCTTTATGACCGAAACAACCACATCAAAAAATACTCTTGATAAAAGAACAAGCAGTTTAGCCAAAAACAGACTTTATATAGATTGTTATCGTTATATGCAATCTGACAAATTGGCTTTGCCTACGATTCCTGATGTTGCCCAAAAGATCAGAAAAGCGATCAATAATAAAAATGCCAATAGTAATTCCATTGCCAGAGTAGTACAAATTGATCCGACTATTACCGCAAGATTGATCAAAATTTCCAACAGTCCCCTTTATTGTGGTCGCAGAAAAATTGAAAGTTGTCCAGAGGCGCTGACGCGATTAGGTTTGAAAACTGCACAGGAGATAATTACCGCTTTTGCCATGAAAGCAATTTTCAAGGCCAAATCAACCATCATCAAACGTAAAATGGTCGAATTATGGAATCATTCCAGTTATGTCGCAGCAATCAGTGCCGTATTTGCACATAAAACTCCTGGATTTGATCCAGACCGGGCTATGCTGGCCGGATTAATTCATGATATCGGCATTGTTCCAATTTTGGCTCATGCAGACAAACACCCGGAAATCATTTCGCAGCCTAAAGATCTTGCAGAAACCATCAAACAACTTCGTGCAGAAATTGGCGTTCAAATTATCAGAAAATGGGATTTTCCAAGAGATTTCGAGGATGTTGTAATGCATGCCGAAAACTGGTATCGAGATGAAAAGACCGAACCCGACTACACTGATATTGTAATGATTTCTCAGCTCCATAGCTACATTGGCAAGGTAGACATAAAGAAAATGCCAAAACTGGATGAACTGCCTGCTTATCGGAAACTCTTGGCCGGAAACCTGGATATGGACACCAGTATTAATATTCTCGACCAAGCCAAGGATGAAATCGATGAAATTCAGCAAATGCTGAACTAATGGATTTCTCAATACCGACTAAAGCACTTTCACTGCTTTCTCCAGACAAAAAATTAAGCAATCAAGGTTTATCTTTAAAAATAGGACAGCAACTTGAAGCCAAAGTACTGACTATTTCTGCTGAAGAGAATATTATCGAACTGCAACTGGGTAAAATTACCGTAAAGGTTACTGTTGACCCACCTCTTACTGCCCAAAATTCTCTGACTCAACCACTTCCACAATTTACCAGAGGCGAGCAACTTACCTTATTTGTCAGCAAATTATTGCCAAAGCCTGAACTTAGTTTTGAACAAGCGCCTCCCACAGATCAATCCGCATCCAAACCATCAGAACCGGTAGAAAACAAACAACTAATTCAAGCTGGCAACGGAATCAAATCAAATCCTTTGATTCTAAAATTGTTGTTTTCCGTCAATGCTCAACCAGAATCTACCAAAAGCAGCTCAACAGAACAGCTTTCCATTTTTAAAAAAGGACAACAATTCACTGCCCGAATCGTTTCAATAGAAAATAACAGTTTGAAGCTGGAATTACTTCCTGATCCGAAAAAAAATAGTTCTAGTACTGCAAAATCAATAAAACCATCCTATATTTCAGTGCCACTAAAAAAAATTCAATACCCACAATCTTCGATGATCAAAACTGATGCGCTTCAGTTAAAAACCGGACAATTCATTTCAATTGAGGTCACCAAAACAGGGAATCAACCACTTTTTAAAATTTTAGAAAATAAACCGACTACCACACTGGCGGCAACAGAAAAAATGCTGACTGAAACAATCAGGCGCTTTCTTCCTGTTCAACAATCACCAACGATTTTCATTCAACAACTAGAAAAAAACCTGCCGTTGTTGGCTGCCAATAAAACAATTCCTGAAACCTTAAAGCAATTGGCAAAACATATCCTCCAGCAATTACCCCAAAAATCAACCCTGACCAATCCTTTAGGACTCAAGCAGAGTATTAGTAATTCAGGGCTGTTTATGGAAAGTAAATTATTACAATTAGAAAAAGAACCTGAAAACAATAATCAAGCCGATTTTAAAGCCAATACCCTCAAATTCATTCAGGCATTGAAACAACAAGCATCCATAGTTTTGCCTTCAGAAATAAAAAAAGCAGAACATGATTCCTTGAATCTAAAACAATTGCAAAATACTGCAGAAAATTCGATGGCAAAAGTGGTTTTAGATCAAATATCATCAATGCCCAAAGAAGAATCATCCAAACAAACCTGGCATTTAGAATTACCTTACCTGGGCGATCAACAAACCATAGAAAATATTTCTATCCAAATCAAGCAAGACAAGAACAAACAGGAAAAACCGGAAAATGACAATTGGACAGTAAATATCACGCTTGAGCCACCTCGACTAGGTGAATTGCATTGCAAAATATCCTGTATAAATGGCATCATTAACACACATTTCTGGAGTCATTCCAATAAAATCAATAACCTGGTCATTCAAAACCTGGATTTCCTCAAAAGCCGTTTCGAAGCTTCAGGACTTAAAACTGGTCAAATCAAAGCACATGAACGCCCTTCTGAATCTCTTAAAAAATCGATTGATTACCCACATAAATTGATAGATGAACAAATCTAAACAATAAATACCCAAAAATAATTTTTTGGTGTTAGGTTATTTCCTACAGACAGTAATAAAAAGTTGCGAAATCAGTAAAAATACCAGATACTTTTATCAGTAATTTCTATTGGTAAGAGATCAAACTATCATGTTCCCGACAAAAATCTCTGCCTACGCTCAACATTACCATTTAGGAGGAAAAAACACATGAGAAACCCCATCATTTTAGGATTGAGTATTATTGGAGTTATTTTTAACTCTATCCAAAGCTTTGCTGATAGCGATCAATATCCTGCCACCAATTTTCAACCTAAAGTTATTTATATTAATAAAGATTTAGTTAAAACGGTTCCTAAAAAATCTGAATTTGACCCTAAATATCCAGCCACCAATTTTCAGCCTAAGGTCATCTACATCGACAGAAGCGCCGCATCGTCGTCACCTACCTCCAGAAAAAAATCTGAATTTGATCCTAAATATCCAGCGGCTAATTTTGAACCTAAAGTCATCTTTCCTGCCGGATAACTTTCCCACTCTTTACAACATCATACGGACATGCATCCCTCAAAACGCATGTCCGTTACTCAGGTTTCTGCCAGGAACCTGTCCAAGATAGTTACTGGCTGCTGCTGCCAATTATGGGTGGACGGAGCACGGAAACCGAAGTTTGGAAATAATGAGGATTTCAAGGTACAGCCCAACCACCAATAGTAGTTGCGCACTAGTAGTAGTTGCGCACTAGATCTTGAACAGGTTCAAAACAACCAAGATCTATACCCAGCGATGCCTAAATAAATAAGGATATGCAGTCAATACCTTGGCCCCCACTTGAAAATACCGGCATTGGCACCATGTTAGAAGTAAATTGATTTTTTACTTAATTTGTCAATGGAGATCAGCCATGAGCGTAACCCATATTGTTTGCCCACATTGTAATATTACCAATCGCATCCCCAATGAAAAAATAGCAAACAAACCAATCTGCGGAAAATGCAAAAAGCCACTGTTCTTTGCTAAACCAATAGAACTCACCGCCTCTAGTTTTACGACGCATATATCAAAAAACGACATCCTTGTTGTCATAGACTTCTGGGCAGAATGGTGTGGGCCTTGCAAAATGATGGCGCCAATGTTTGCTCAAGCAACCGCGCAGTTGGAACCCCGCGTCCGAATGGCGAAACTCAATACTGAACAAGAACAAAATATTGCTGCACAATTTAACATCCGTAGCATTCCAACCCTGATAATTTTCAAACAAGGCAAAGAAATTGCCCGTCAATCGGGAGCCATGGATAGTCAAGGCCTTCTACAATGGGTCAATCAATATCTAAACTAAACCGCTAACTTAACTTATGGTAAACAAAAAAATGTCGATGGTTTTTAAACAAGTGAAACCTTGATTGATTTTAGCTTAATCTCTTCTGTTGTAATTTTGCTCCTGGTCGCAAATGGTATGCCAATTATTACCAGAAATTTATTACAAAAAAAATTTGAATATCCCATTGATTTCGGCTTTAAATTATCTGACCATCATCCTGTTTTTGGAACTTCTAAAACTTGGCGTGGCTTTATCGCCTCAATTTTAGGCACTGGTGTTTTAGCCTATTTGATGGGTTTTCCAAAAATTGTTGTTACAAGATTTGGTCTTTATGCCATGCTTGGTGATTTATCTTCCAGTTATGTTAAACGCCGCATGGGGTTTCCTGAAAGTTCTAAAACACGAGGTCTTGATGTGCTTCCAGAGTCATTATTTCCTTTGATTATGCTACATAATTATTTGAACATCAATATGCTTGAAATTATTATAATAATAGGAATTTTCGTTTTTGTGGAAATCACACTTTCTCCGATTTTATATCGATTACATATTCGAAAAAGGCCATATTAAACAAGTATAAATAATGGCTAATCATCTGCTTAGAGTTATCACCTACAATATCCATAAAGGTTTCAGTACCGGAAATCGGCGCTTTGTTTTGAAGCAAATACGCAAGCATTTGTTCGAGGAAGATGCGGATCTGTTATTTCTTCAGGAATTACAGGGGGAACATCAACTACATCAGGAAAAAATCGGTGACTGGCCTGATCAATGTCAATCCGAGTTTCTTGCTGAAAAAAAATGGTCCCATTACGCTTATGGTAAAAATGCAACCTATAATGCTGGTCATCATGGCAATGCCATTTTAAGTAAATTCGCCCTGGAGTCTTAGGAGAATATCAATGTTTCGCCCTATTCATGGGCGAGTCGTAGTATTCTTCACGGTGTTGTTAATATTTCTAAGCTTAAAACCAGACTACACATGGTCTGTGTACATTTTGGCTTGACGTCTTATGAAAGAAAACAGCAAATTGAAACCCTTAGCCAGCGAATTGAAGAGCATGTTCCGGCAGACGAGCCATTAATCGTTGCGGGTGATTTTAATGACTGGCTGAGGCGCGCAGACAAACAATTTTATCAGCATCTTAATCTACAAGAGGTATTCCTTGCCTTGCATGGTGCCCATGCAAAATCATTTCCCAGTTGGCTCCCTGTTCTACCAATGGACAGAATTTATTTCCGCGGCTTACAAGCAATTGAATGCAAACGCCTTGGCCCTTCTCCCTGGCACGAACTTTCAGACCATTGTCCACTCCTGGCAATTTTCAAACTGTCGTCATAGTTCAAGTAATCTACCTTTTATTCCAGCCAATCAGCTAAATCCATATCTTCATTATTAGGCTTATGAATATCTGGGTCAGAATAACCAAGATCATCAACATCCAAATCACCAAAAGGCGCAGTCCAGTCTTCTGGCGCTTCTATGAAATCGAAAGTTGAGCCGTACCAGCTATCCTTGTCATATTCACTAATATCACCATTAGAATATTGAACTTCAATCGTATCACCATTATCCTCAATAGCAACAACAACAAAAGTTAAATCATTCTCTATGTCTTTGTACCAATTTCCAATTACCGGGTCTGTAACAGTTGTCATGATCAGCACCATAAATAAAGTCCTATAGAACTATTTATAGACCAATCTTTAGGGGTAAAGCAAGTAAAATCGGTGTGAATTATGAAATAGAATCAGATCAGCATAGATGTTAATTTGTAGGGTTGAGTAATTTTAAATGATATTGAGTTAAAAATCCTAATGTCAAACCCCTAACTAACTGAAAATACTGAATAACCCAAGCACTGTTCCGGTAAGAAAAAGGGCCAAAAGAGCAAATAAAGACAATACCCCGAAAAATAAATAAAAAGGGTTAACCAAAGGACCGATACTAAAATATTGCTCCAACAGGTTATCAGCAGAATTCAAAAGGGAGCGAATTTCAAACAATTTTTTGGCTTGGCCGAAAAAATTCAAAGCGCCTTTTTTGCCAGATTTGATGCCATGCCAACTTTGAGCCACATCTTCAGTAACATCATCCATCATTTCTTCAGCAATTTTAGGGATATCTTTTAAATTTTCTAAAGCAAACCAGAAACGCGTCAAAATCAGAACAGGAATAGTTGCCAATCCAGCAAGACCCAAACTCATTAGCAAAGAAAAATGATGCAAATGAAAAAAATAGACAAAAATCCAAACAATGACAGCCAAAGAGATCAAAAGCAGAATTCCCAGTGCATCAGCCAAATCATCCACCAGTGGTAATAATCGCTGAAAGATAGTTTGTAATTTTTCAATTGTCGATGCTTCAAATGCCATAAACTAGCTCACTACCAAAAACCTGACTGCATCCATTTTTAGTCGGGTATCATTCATTCTACTGTGTAATTGACGCGTCAAATCCTGAAGATATTCAATATCTTCATCTTTAATACCTGGGTTCACTTTTTTTAATCTAACCAAGCGCTTTATTTCATCACCCATACTTTTAAGCATTTCCGAAACACTCTCTTGAACAATATTATCCATTTTATGAGTTGCGATTTGTTGCGCTGTTTCGATCAGGCTGTTGATGTGACTTTTCTGGCTAATTAAAAAATTGGTGATTTTATCCGTTTCCACTTCAGTCTCCACTTCCTTCAAACTGCCATAATTGATTTGGTCAGATAAATTTTTTCCTTTCTGGTTAACCAAAACTCGTATTGGCGTTGGCGGTAAAAATCTACCAATTTTTAATGTTGCCGGGGCACTACATTCAACAACAAACAAAATTTCCAGCAGGAACTGGCCTGCTTTTAATTCAGGGTGACTAACCACGTTTACAGAAGCATTTCCGGTTTCACCAGAAAGTGTCAGTTCCATGGTATCAGTAACCATCACATGCTCCCATGACAAAAACTGCATATCCTCACGAGCCAATGCAATTGCCCTATTCACAGTCACTGTAATACCATCATCCGGGAGATGTGGAAAATAGTCAATTCGCCTATGCTCCCCTGGTTTTAAAATATGACAATCACTTGAATGATATTCATAATCAACGCCATAACAATCAAAGATCTGCTCCATGTAATGCCAAAGGGTATTCGCTCTAAAACCTTGTATTTGCTGAACAAGCATTTCTGCCTGTTGTTTGCGGCAGGAATTCAGTTCCAATAATTGATCACGGCCATCATGCAACTGCCGCTCTATTTCCTGAGTTAATTTGGATGTTGCCAAAACAAACTGATCCATTTCTGAGTGATCATTGCTGGATAATCTTTGTATCAACTCCTGTGTTTGTAATTCATAAACTTTCGATGCTGCCGAACAATTTTTCCGAAAAGCATCCATGCCTTTGTGGTACCAGAGAAACAATATTTCCTGTGGTGTTTTTTCAAGAAAAGGGACATGAACCTGAATAACCTGGGTTTGGCCAATTCTATCCAGTCGTCCGATTCGTTGCTGCAATAAATCTGGATTTTCCGGCAAATCAAACAAAATCAAATGATGAACAAACTGAAAATTTCTACCCTCACTGCCAATTTCAGAGCAAATTAATAATCGGACATTACTGTCAGGATCAGCAAAGTAGGCTGCTGCTCTATCGCGCTCGATAATTGTTAATCCTTCATGAAAAACTGCAGCTGATATTCCAGTCTTATTATTTAAGGCTTGCCCTAAATCCACGGCCATTTCTGCGCTACGGCAAATCAAGACAGATTTCTGCTGATCTAATTCGCGAATTTTTCCGACTAACCACCGATACCTTGGATCATCCTGAATTTCAGCCTTCGGACCAATAGATGCTTTTTTTGTTAGTGGATAATGATGACACAGTCTTTCCGGAAAACCACCAACTGTTTTCCTGGAATTTCTAAACAAAATGCGGCCAGTACCATGATGGTCAAGTAGTAATTGCAAAATCTCCTGCCGTGCTGATTCAGCCAGCTCGGGCTGTTTAAGTTGCTCCAACAATGTTTCTGCATTGTCATGTTGCAACAGATTTTTAAGAACAGCTTCCAGTTCATGAGTTAATGATTCATCATCAGCTAATAATTTGGCAACTTTTGCGACAGGTTCAAATTCGGATTGTTCATTCAGAAAAGTAGAAAAATCATAAAAACGATCAGGGTCTAACAACCTAAGTCTGGCGAAATGACTTTTCTTTCCTAACTGTTCAGGAGTTGCACTTAACAAAATCAACCCGGGTGACTGAACAGCTAATTTTTCAATAAATTGGTATTCAGAACTTGGATTTTTTTCGTCCCATTCAATATGATGTGCTTCATCAACAATCACCATATCCCATGTCGCTTCCAACGCCTGAAGCTGCCGATCAGGATATTGTCGAAAAAAATCCAGACTACATAATATCAATTGCTCTGACTGAAATGGATTATGGCTATGGGTTTCTACACAGCGCTCCTGATCAAAAATACTGAAACGAAGATTAAACCGCCTGAGCATTTCAACCAGCCATTGGTATTGCAGACTCTCAGGAACAATAATCAATACTCTGTTGCTTAACCCATTGATGATCCGGTGTTGTAAAATCAAACCTGCTTCAATGGTTTTTCCAAGGCCTACTTCATCAGCCAACATCACCCGTGGTACCGGTCTGTTGGCTGCTTCATGGGCAATATAAATCTGATGAGGTAACAACGCCGCTCTTGCACCCAATAAACCACGGACAGGGGAATGCTGCAAACGCTGGGTATGTTGCCAGGTTGCATAACGCAAATGATACCATTTTGCCGGATCAAACTGCCCTGTAAACAAGCGATCCTGCGGTTTATTAAACTGAGTGTGATGATTCAGTTCCATTTCATCAAGTTCCACCTCCTGCCCTTCCTGATCCACCCCCTGATAAGTCAACAAGCCATCTTTTTCAAGACATTGCTTGACAACATATGCTCTATTATCGGTATCAAGAATTTCATCGCCCGGCAAAAAACGCACCCTTATCAAGGGTGCATTATCTTTTGCATAGACACGCCTATCTCCAGTAGCCAAAAACAGAACACTAATACGGTTAAAATCGACCTCATAAATAATGCCTAAACCCAACTCAGGTTCCGTGCTACTGATCCAACGTTGACCGGGAATAAAAAAATCTTCCAAAAAATGTCACCTTATTAACTTAATGTTGCTAATTGAAACGTTTATTGCCCCAATAATTCTTGGTGTCTAAAGCATCCTACAAGATGATCATTGACCATACCGGTTGCCTGCATGTGCGCATAACAAATGGTAGAGCCAACGAACTTGAAACCTCTTTGTTTAAGGTCCTTACTCATCGCATCCGACTCGTTGGTATTTGCGGGCACATCTTGCATGGTAGCCCAATGATTAACCCAGGTTTCACCATTAACAAACCGCCAGATATAGCGATCGAAACTGTCAAACTGTTCCTGAATTGCTATAAAAGCTTGAGCATTTGTAATCGTCGCATTGATTTTCAATTTGTTTCTGACAATACCAGGATTATTCAAGAGCTCCTGGATTTTTTTCTGATCATACTTGGCAACCTTTTCCACATCAAAATATTCAAAGGCTATTCGGTAACTCTCCCTTTTTTTTAAAATAGTTGACCAGCTTAATCCTGCCTGCGCACCTTCTAATACCAGAAATTCAAATATCAGCCGATCATCATGAACAGGAACACCCCATTCTGTATCATGGTAGTGTTCTTCAAGCGGGCTATGTAAAGCCCAATCACATTTTTGCTTCATATTGGAGATGACTGCTCTAGAGGATAACTTGCTTCAATATAATATTGTGAACCTTCATGGCTCAGCTTTGAACTGAACAAATGAAATTCATCGACAAAAAAATCATCAGTTTTGAACAAACCCTCTGATTCCAGAAATTGGCCCACGGAATGAAACGAAGTTTGTTTTAGCCTCGCCAAAGTAATGTGCGGTTTAAACCTTCTGTTCTCCATCTCAATGCCTACTCCTCCCAAAACATTATCAATCATTTTATGTAACAGTATCAACCCCGATGTCGTTTTAACTTTTGCATAGAGTACTCTCGGATGATGTTTTGACCCGAAATAATCCACTCCGCTAATGACCAGCTCAAACGCTTCAATGCTGATGGCATCCAAAGCTTCATTGATGACAGGGAGCAGACTATTATCCACATCTCCAATAAAATTGGTAGTGATATGTAATTGTTTAAAAGACTGCCAGCGGGCACCATTCATCGAGCGAGAAAGCTCCAGCAATTGCCGCTTGATTGTTTCAGGTATCTGTATTGCGGCAAATAATCGAATCATATACTATCCACGCTCAAGAATACCCCGTTTGCCCATCAATGATCTGAAATTTTTCAGACAATAACGAACGCAAAGGAGCATGATGCTCATCGAGG
>JALXCS010000202.1 GCA_026990815.1 Methylomonas sp.
GTATTTGATGGATTGTTTTACAAATCAATGTGTTGTGATATTTATCGGTCCTTGTTTGCCCCACCATGTTTTCTCGTAGGTCGTAATGGGATTATTATTCGATTGCTCTGATTTATTAGAAAACGGTTTAATAAAAAAACATAAATTAAGTTAAAATGTAAGATTTTATTTATATTTACAGGTTGTTATGGCGAACGAATTGGTGAGTGAATTAAAGGACTTGTTGATTGAAGGGTTACATCTTGAGGATGTGGAACCTGACGATATTGGCCTTGATGAACCTTTATTTGGTGACGGTTTGGGGCTGGATTCGATTGATGCGTTGGAAATAGCGGTGTTACTGGATAGAAAATATGGCGTTCGGATTACTTCTGGTGATGATAAGAATCCGGAAATTTTTGCCACCATCAGTTCGCTTGCAAATTTTGTTGCTGAAAATCGCAGTAAATAAAGGTGGCGGGGTTTTTTCGAGGTATTGCCGGGACGGTTTTTTTTCTGGGATATCCATATTTGGTTTATCGGGGCATGGAAAGCGGGGTGGTTTGGTTTGCCCCACTATTAATATCTGGTATTTATCTTTATCAGGGAATTAAAGCGCAGGATAAACATAGTCGATATACAAAAATTGCAATTGCGGTAGTTTTTTTGCTCGGGGCAGTTTTTTTTCAGTCGATTACTGCTAAATTATTACCTTTCGCAATACAACTCATGCTGATGCATTTTTTTGGCCGAACTTTAATCAAAGGCCCACCTTTAGTCGAGCGCTTTGTTCGAATGGAGTTTCCAGAATTTCCACCCGGAATAGCAGAATATTGTCGTCAACTGACCTGGTTGTGGACTGGTTTTTTTGCATTTAATGCAATCATGTGTGTGATTTTGGCATTCTGGGCGCCTAATAGCTGGTGGGCAATTTATAATGGTGTTTTGATTTTTGTGCTGACCGGCTTGTTAATGGTGGGTGAATATATTTGGCGACATTTCAAGTTTCCTAACCTGGAAATTCCATCACCCAGGTCCTCTGCAAAAAATATGATCATTAACGGGCGAAAGATCTGGTTTGATGTTCAAAATAATTAATCAATTTTTTGGCGGGATTGGTAATTTTAAGATGCTTGGGCTTCTGATGTTTTTTTGCCAAACGGTTTATGCCCAGGAGACGTTGAGCAGTGTGTTGGCCAGAATGAAGCCACAGACTGTCGTAAAAATTCATTACCGGGAAACCCGCTATCTTGAGCTTTTAGATAAGCCATGGAAAGGTTCAGGCTATTTTTATGTATTTCCTGGTGGCATGATTAAGGAACAATGGTATCCACAGCGTCAGATCATGGCAGTTAAAGCGAACAAATTGTATTATTTTGATCCATTTGCAGATGTTCGGTATCAAGGCGAAATGGAAGGTGATACGGGGGGGCAGGCGATTGCTTTTAAGGGCTTGATGGCGGGGGATGAAGAGTTATTGCAAAAGTTTTTCCAAATTGATTTTTACAACCGGAACAAGAGCTGGGTGTTAACTTTAGTTCCCAAGCAACCCAGGTTGGCTGAGCAGTTGTCCAGGGTAGTGATTTCTGGTGCCATTAATCAGTCTGCCAATAAGATCGAAATTTTTCTGACAGATGGTGATCGCCATGTCATGCAATTAGAAGCGACAGAGCGGGGAGACCAATTAAATCATAAAGTGGAGCAATTACTGACTGAATTGCAGAGTAAAAACTAGTGGCAATGGCGTGGCGGCGACGATGGTTTTATATCGGGGTGGTAAGCCTGATTGTCGACATTTTTTTTATTGCCGATTTCAAAACCGATCTTTCTGCCTTTTTTATAGCCGGAGAAAGTGCTGAAGAAATTTTGCTGGCTAATGAAATGCAGTCTGGGGCATTATCCAGTCGATATATTGTGTCTGTTAGTTCTGAAGCAAAAGCTTCTTTGTCTTCAACATTTATCAGCCAGTTTAAATCTGAACTGGCTGCAATTGAAGGAATCATTGATGTTTGGATACCGGGAAAAAATACTGTTGCAATTGCTGCGGTACAAAAGCTTTATGTTCCTCATGCCGGTCAGATTTACAGTCTGGAACCAGAATTTTATCTGGATAAAATACTGACTAAAAATGGCCTGCAGGACAGGGCGGCGATACTAAAAAAACTGTTGTTGTCACCACAAGCGCCGATTATTAAAAAAATTGCTCGTCAGGATCCCTTACTGCTTTCTTTAGCAGGGTTTGAATCAGTTCGTGGCCAGTTCAAGGGCGTATTAAAAAAAGATCAACGCTATCAAAATCTGATTTTACAAACTGAACCTGCCGGTCTGGACATAAAACAGCAAAAACGAATTCAAAAACAGATCAAAAAAGTGTTTTCTGATTTGGTTGATAATCAGGACCATATATATTCTTTGGCAATGACAGGTGTACCGGTGTTCGCCGTTCGGACACAGCAGTTGATGCAAGGTGATATTACCAAGGTGAGTATTATTTCTTCAGTTTTGATTACGTTGCTGTTTATTTGGGTTTTCAGGTCCTACAAGACATTATTATGGACTGCGCTTTTGATGGTCGCGGTTGTCAGTTCAGCAGTCTTTGTCACGCAATTGGTTTTTGGCTATGTTCATGGCATTACCTTGGCTGTTGGTTCCACATTGATCGGAATTTGTATTGATTATCCAATTCATGCGCTGGTACATTCTCAGGCTGTTGCCGCGGACCAGCGAACTGACGCTATTTCCAGAATTTGGCCTAGTATGATGTTGGGTGGGTTGACAACTTTGATTGGTTATGTGGCTTTGGGTTTTTCCGGATATCCAGGTTTTCAGCAAATTGCAGTCTATGCAGGGACAGGAATTCTGGTTTCCTTGTTACTGACCCGATATGTATTACCTGCTTTTTTCGGCAAACAAAAAATACACCGACCTACGATGCTTTTTGCCAAGACTTGGATTGGATTTTGTTTGCGCTATCGCATGCCATTATTAATTGTTGTCATGCTATTGCTGGGTTTATCGTTATCAAACATATCCAAATTACGATGGATTGAAGATATGCAACAACTTACTCCGGAGTTGGATCAGTTAAAGGAAAATGATCGAATGATCCGTTCAAGAATGCTCAGTAGCATTGAGCCAGGACGGTTTGTGCTAGTAAGTGGTCACGATATTGAAAATGCTTTGCAGTTAGCCGAGCAAGTCTATCAAAAACTTAATGCTTTGAAAATTAAAGGGCAGTTGCATGAATTTTATGGCTTATATCCTTGGTTGCTTTCTAGAAAACAACAACAAATAAATTTTCAGACATTACAGGACCGGTTAGATGAAAAAACTATATCCATCTGGAAAAAAGCGTTAGTTAAACATGGTCTGTCAGTTAGTAGACTAGGACGGCTTGAATATCCGGAAACTGAGTTTTTAACTTTATCTGAAATATCTGATTCACCGGTTAAACGATTTATCGAAAACCAGCTTGTTGTTTCTGATCAGCGAGTGTTGATATTGATCTGGTTGGCCAAACATCAGCCAGAAGCACTGGACAAGGCTTTTTTGGATATACCTAGTGTGCAGTATTTCAGTCAGCGCGATTTATTGAACCGAATGGCTGGTGAATATCAACAACGTGCACAGATTTCGCTATTAATTGGATTGGCTGTCATTATTCTATTGTTACTGATGCGCTATAAAAATCTCCGGGTAACCTTCCAAACCTTGTCACCAGCAATATTTGCGGCATTTTTTATTTTGGCCGGCTGGGTTTATACAGGCCAGGCAGTCAGTTTTTTGCATCTTGTCGGATTTTTGTTGGCAGTGGCAATTTGTGTGGATTATGGTATTTTTTATCGGGAAAATCGAAGTGGTAATATCGTTCTGACTTATCAGGCAATGGCTGCTTCCATGTTAACCAGTAGCCTGGCTTTTGGTTGTCTGGCAATAGCCGATACTTCCGCATTACAAACCCTGGCCCAAGTTGTTACTTTGGGAATAGTTGTGGGTTTTTTACTGTGTCCAGTTATTATTCACCCCACAAATGAATAAAACAGGATAGACTTATACTTTAATCTTTGATGTCATATTTCTGAATGAAGGGTTTAATTGTGCAGCCTGTGCCGGTTACTGCATATTCCGTAATTAGCAATTGTGGTTTGGGTAATCATGTGCTTTATCAGGCGTTGAACAGCAATAAAACGGGGCTAGCGGAATTATCATTACTGGATGTGCCTTTCGAGACTCAGGTGGGTGAAATTTCTGTTGATTTACCTGAGATTCAACAGTCATTATCTGAATATGACAGCCGAAATTCCAGAGTTGCTCTGGCTGCGTTGAATTATCAGAAAGATGGATTGCTTGTGGCCATTGAGTCAGCTAAGGCTCGTTACGGGAGTGAGCGGATCGGGGTTATTATTGGCACTAGTACATCCGGACTTTATGAGACAGAGATAGCCTATCAGATGCTGCTCGAAAAAGGTCAGATGCCGGATGACTTTCACTTTTTAACTCGCCATGCTTATCAGGCCACGCCCCGATTGTTACAAAAACAATTGCAATTACAAGGACCTTGTTTTGCGATTTCCACAGCATGTTCTTCCGGAGCCAAGGCAATTGCTGCCGGGCAACGTTTAATCAATCATGATGTCTGTGATGCGGTTTTGGTGGGTGGCGCAGATACTTTGTGCCGATTGACTCTGTCTGGTTTTAATAGCCTGGAACTGGTCAGTCCCGAATTTTGCCAACCAATGGATCAAAACAGAAACGGAATTAATATAGGTGAAGCTGCTGCTTTGCTGCTTTTGGAAAAATCGTCAGGTCAGTTTGATCATTTACCTCATGTTTTATCAGTGGGTGAATCCTCAGATGCTTATCATATGAGTTCGCCTGATCCTGACGGCAAAGGCGCGGTTACCGCCATGAACAATGCATTACAATTGGCGGATTTACAGCCAGCAGATATTGATTATCTCAATCTGCATGCAACTGCCACTCAAATCAATGACTCGGTGGAAGCAAAAGCTGTTCATGAAGTGTTTAAGGAAGCAGTTTTATGTAGTGGCAGTAAAGGGATCACTGGACACACTCTTGGCGCTGCTGGTGCCGTTGAGGCAATTGTGTGTTTATTGGCACTAAAATATCAAATAGTTCCCGGAACCTGTGGTCTGGAACAGATTGATCAGGAATTCCGTTGTCAGGTTGTTAAGGATAGTATTGTCAGCAAAAAGCTGCAGATTGTGATGAGCAATTCATTCGGATTTGGTGGCAATAATGCCAGTCTTATCATGTCAAAAAATCATGAAAGATAAATTATTGATAAAGAGTGCAGTTTGTTATTGTTCTGATATGATCAAACTGCAAGATTTCGGGTTACGAGGAATTGAAATTGACAAGCAGTTGATGCCTGCCAATATTCGGCGCAGAGCCAGTTTGACAACTAAAATGGCGGTTTCAGTTGCCACAGAGGCGTGTTTGCAGGCGGAAATCAATCCATCTGAGCTACCCTCGGTTTTCGCCTCTGTTGGCGGGGAAATTCAGGTAACGGATGTTTTGTGCAGAACATTAGCAGATTCTCAAGCGATGGTTTCACCAACTCAGTTTCATAATTCTGTACACAATACCACAGCGGGTTATTGGGGAATTTTGCACGGCTGTCATCATGCGACAACTGCAATAGCGGCAGTGGATGATACTTTTGCAATGGCTTTGCTGGAGGTCTGGACTCAGTTACAACAGCAACCCGGGGATTGTCTTTTAGTTTGCTATGATGAAATCTGGCCCGAGTATTTGGCGCCTCCGATTGGAAAATTGGCCTTTGCAACAGCATTGGTTTTAAGCAATGATGGTCAAAAATCTGCTAAAGGATCGGTTCTTTGCCCGCAAATAGCGCCTGAATATTCTGATTTGTCTGATGATTTGAATGATATGATCGATCTTTCACTCATTGCTTCAGTGATTCCTTTGCTTCAGGCTATTCAGCATTCACCGGCACTTGCACTGATTCCGTTAAGTAGAAATCAGCCACAATGGTCAACTTGGTTTAAAAAACTTACTTAAATGCAAAGATACGATGTCATTATTGCCGGAGGGGGGCCAGCAGGTTCTACTGCCGCTACGTTATTAGCGCAGTATGGTCATAAAGTTTTGATTTTGGAAAAAGACCAACATCCCAAATTTCATATTGGTGAATCCATGATGCCGTTAATCGAACCCGTCATGAATAGATTAGAGTTGGACTGGGGAAAAGGTAATCTAAAAAAAATGGGAGCTGATTTTATTCATGAACCCAGTGGCCGGTCGCTTTTTTTGCCACTGATGGGTAAATATCAAACTTATCAAATAGAGCGTTCATCATTTGACCATAGAATGTACAATAATGCGATTGCTCATGGTGTTGAAGCTTATCAAAATATCAAAGTCACCGATGTGGTTATTGATGAAAGAGGCGTTAGGGTCAGCACCTCTGGGGGGGATTTTGAAGGACGTTATTTTATTGATGCCACGGGCCGTTCGGCATTAATGGGGCGCAAATTTCGCAAGGTGAAACGGTTGGAAAATTTTGGTCGATATGCGCTGTATCAACATTATCAGTTAACAGATAATCCGGCTGTTGAAGCTATTTTTTCGACCGGTAATGTCAAGATTTTATTGGTTGATGTTGGCTGGTTATGGATTATACCGTTAATTGGCAAAAAATTAAGTGTTGGTCTGGTAGTGCAAAAACAGTCTAAATTTGATGTGTCTAAACAGCAAATATTAAAGCAATACCTTGATGATTCACCATTGCTAACCAGTCTTTTAGATAATTCAGAGGTAATTTTGCCGGTCCAGGCGGAAGCTGATTTTAGTTACATTAATCAACGTCGCTACGGAGCCAGATATGCCTGTTGTGGTGATGCCGCTGGTTTTTTGGATCCGGTTTTTTCTTCCGGTTTTTTCTTTGCCGTAAAGACTGCTGAATTGATTGCAGATCGTTTGCATCAGGGCTTTTTGAAAGGACAGGAAGCAGATTCCAAACTTCATGCTGAAGATGATTATTTATATAAAACCGGATTTAACACCATGTGGTTATTGATTGACCGGTTCTATCGGTCCAGCCTGGTCGAAAATTTAATTTTTGAATTTGATCGGCATGAACGAATCAAGGATGAAATAACTGCATTATTAGCGGGTGATTTGTGGAGTGACGACAATTTATTTCAGCAAGGTTTACTTAAAGGCAGGCGGGCTGCAATTTTATAGAGAAAAAAATGAATAACAAAATTTATCTCGTTCTGTTACTGGGCTTGTTGTTGACTGCATGCCAATCCTCCAAACATCAATCCAAAGTAGCTGAGCATACTGGCACAGAAATTCTGGTTATTGATCAAATTGATTTTGCTGAAAGCCCGCCTGTCAGAAAAGTAGTTCGCGATGAATGTCGGTTGCCGGAAAAATTAACCAGCTTTATCGATCAATTTGCCGCTAAATATTATTCCCAAATACTGACAAATACTGATATTTCAACTGTTCCTGCTGGTACCCAGATTTTGAAAATAAAAATTACCGATATAAAGGGGTTTGCCGGTAGCGCCTGGTCAGGAGATAAAAGCGTATCCATTACAGGCACTTTGCTAAAGGATGACAAGGTTTTTGGTGATTTTAAAGCCAGGCGTGTTTCTGGTGGTGGTATGTTTACCGAATTTAAAGGAACCTGTTCCATTTTGGGACGTTGCATCAAAGCGCTGGGAAAAGATATTGCCGAATGGTTAAAAGTACCAACCAGGAATACTGTTTTGGGTGACTATTAGAGTTTCGCTATCATATTGCAGGAGGGGCTTTAGCCGCGATTTTGTTGCGCAATCCCTAAATCGTGGCTAAAGCCCCTTGTATATTAAACCCATCTCTTAAACACAAGATTTTTTCAGCAATAAATGGTTGATTTAACCCAAAACCTGATTCCGGCACAATGTGATGTCTTGATTATCGGCGGTGGTCCTGCAGGTAGCAGCGCTGCGATTGAATTAGCCAAAAGTGGTGTCGATGTGGTGTTGCTGGAGCGCACTATATTTCCCAGAAATCAGGTGGGTGAGAGTCTGATCCCCCATTTCTGGAAATTTGCCGATGCATTGGGCGTATCGGAAAAAATTGAAAGGGAAGGGTTTATTGCAAAGGCTGGTGGAATAACCATTTGGGACAATAAATTCAGACAGATTTCATTTGCAAAATTTGGTTATCAGCGACCCGGTTTGCATGTGGAACGTGATATTTTTGATGATCTGTTGCTGACACATGCACAAATATCAGGGGCTCAGGTTTTTTGTCAGGTAACAGTTAAAAAAGTTGATTTTGGGAACAAAAATCATCCCGTTGTTTCTTTTTTTGACAAACGGCACGATGAAAATGAAGCTGGGTCGATACGATGTCAATATGTCATTGATGCTAGTGGTCACAGTACGCTTCTAGCCAATGCTTTTAAAGCCCGAAAATTAATTAGTCCAAAACTGAATTTTTTATCGCTGTGGGGGTATTTCAAAAATTCACGGTATGTTGGTGTTGACAGAAAAAGTCATGCCGCATCAGAGCTGCAAATAGTTAAACCCGTTACGTTTGTCACTTCCTATAAAACTGGCTGGTTATGGCATATTATCCTTAGGGAAAAAACCAGCATCGGGTTGATAATGCCTGTCGAGCAATTCAAATCTGTTCAGCCTGAGCAACGGGAAACCTATTTCAAGCAAGCTTGCCAGGAAATTCCTGAAATTTCAAAGCTTCTAAACAATGCCCGGTTTGTTGAGGGTTCATTGCAATTTCGGCCTAATTACTCCTATTACAGCGATAATATCAGCGGCGAAAATTATTATTGTATTGGCGATGCAGCGGCGTTTGCTGATCCAATTTTTTCACATGGGGTGCAAAACGCTTTATATAATGCAGCCGTGGTTTGCATGGCAATAAGGGCTTCGCTAAAACAGAGAGAAAACCGGCTTCGATATAGTCAATTATGTGAAACCCGGATGCAGCAATTCTATGGGTTTTCAAGAGCGTTGGCGTTAGGAGATTATGGTATTCATGGTGTTAATCGGGAATTGGTTAAATCGTTGATTAAAACAATGCCACCGCTGGAACTGGAATTGATCCGCGTGGCTTCTGAAATGACCAATCGCTCTGAAAATTTTCATCAATTGGCCTGTGAAGCTGGTGTTTGGGGAAGTATGAATTCAAACAGAAAGCAAGATCAGGATGATTTTTTAAAGCTTTAATTCTGTCGCAAAATGGAGTTTTCAGAGAAAATTGTCTTATGTCAGAATTCTTAGATTCACTTTTATTGCAATTACTTTTTAAAAAAACCAGAGCGTATAATAAAAAGAATTTTTTTCGAGGATTTTTTTAATGCAGGGGAATCTGAATTTGTACGAGACAAACTCACTTGTTGGTTGGGTTTGTCTGGGTTTGTTCATTCTAGCTTATTTGTTTGTTGCGACTGAAGAAATCACCAGGATCAGAAAGTCGAAGCCGGTTATTCTGGCTTCTTGCATAATTTGGTTTTTGGTTGCGGAAGTCGCGGTGAATGACCACGGTTTCACAAAAGAGCAAATAAATGTGCTCATTAAGCATGATTTAATGGATTTTAGTGAACTGTTGTTGTTTCTGTTAGTTTCGATGACATACACCAACGCCTTGGTTGAGAGAAATGTATTTGAAAAGATTCGATATACCTTGATTTATTGGGGGCTAAATTATCGGCAGCTTTTTTGGCTCACTGGATTTATTGCTTTTTTTCTATCAACTGTTGCAAATAATTTGACGACAGCAATGGTGATGGGAGCCGTTGTTCTTGCCTGTGGAAAAGATAATGTCGAGTTTATTAAATTGAGTTTTATCAATATCGTGATTGCGGCCAATGCTGGCGGCGTGTTCAGCCCGTTTGGCGATGTCACGACTCTGATGGTATGGCAAGATGGAGTGGTCGATTTTACAGGTTTTTTTGTGTTGTTCCTTCCAGCACTGGTTAATTTTGTGGTTCCTGCTGTCGTATTTAGTTTTTTTATTCCACCTGCCTGTCCAGTAGCTAAAATGGAAAAACCTGTAAAACTGAAAAAAGGGGCGCTTGTTATAACTCTTCTATTTTTTGTTACGATTGCGATTTCTGTTATTTGTGAAGAAGTTTTGTATATTCCCCCTTTTATGGGAATGATGATGGGACTTGCTTTGCTTATGTTTGTTAGCTATTGGTTAAAAAGGACGAAAAAAGAAGAGTCCAGCTATGATGTTTTTACTAATGTCAGGGATTCAGAATGGGATACTTTATTGTTTTTTTACGGTATTATTTTCTGTATTGGCGGCTTGAATGAGCTGGGTTACCTGCAGTTGGCATCAGATGCTATCTATAATAATTTAAGTTTCACCTGGGCAAATGTACTGATAGGAGCGTTGTCAGCGGTGATTGATAATATTCCTGTGATGTTGTCAGTGCTGGAAATGCAGCCACCGATGGATTTAACGCAATGGCTTTTGGTGACATTGACGGCTGGTGTCGGTGGTTCACTTTTATCTATTGGTTCTGCCGCCGGGGTTGCGCTAATGGGGCAGTCAAAAGGGCTCTATACCTTTTTGGATCACCTAAAATGGTTGCCAGTAATTGTTCTTGGGTATGGGGCTTCGATTTACGTTCATTTGCTGATTTCTGCTGGTTAATGATTGTTGGTAACCGAGAATTTTCGATGGAAGATAATAAATTTCTCTGGGCATGACAAAAATTTGTGGAATGGAGGTAAGTGATTGAAATAAAAAGACACGCGAAGAAAATCATTGTAGTTCTTTATCGCATCTCTGCGATAGAAGACCCTGTTATTTTCAATCACTTATCTCTTTAACATCCCTAACATCCAAGTCGGTGAGTTTTTTGTCGTTTACAAAGAATAAATTTATATTTTTTCTAATAATGCCAAGGCATCAGCCATTCCCCGTTTCAGGTTTTGTTCGATTTCTGCCATAGTGATGATCCCCTCAACTTTGCCGGCAGCCCAATTGGCAATGACTGCGCAGGCAGCATATTCCAGTTCCAATTCCCTTGCTAGGGCGGCTTCCGGCATGCCAGTCATACCAACAAGATCGCAACCGTCTTTTTCCATGCGTAAAATTTCTGCAGCAGTTTCCAGTCTTGGCCCTTGGGTACAGCCATAGACACCGCTAGAATAAACATCAATTTGTAATGTTTGTGCCAGGGCTATTAATTTGTTTCGCAAATTTTCGGAATAAGGAAAAGAGAAATCAATATGGGTGACTTCTTCCAAATTTTCTTCAAAAAAAGTATGTTGCCGGCCATAGCTATAGTCGATGATTTGATTCGGAATAACAATTCGACCAGGGAACATTTCTTGAGTAATGCCGCCAACAGCGGCAACAGCAATAATTTTTGTCACTCCCAGCTCTTTTAAGCCCCAGATGTTTGCTCGGTAATTAATTTTATGCGGGGGGATGACGTGTGGATTGCCATGCCGGGCCAAAAAAACGATATTTTTGCCATTGAGTTGCCCTAACTGATAGCCAGCAGAAGGAGAACCATACGGGGTATCGATATTTTTGCTTTCTGATAGTTCAAGCCCTTTGATTTGAATTAGTCCAGTACCGCCGATAATCGCTGTTGTCATTCTTTAGTTCCTATTGTTCTTTACAGGCAAAAATGCCGGGAGCATTACGTAAGTAGCCTTTATAGTCCATGCCATAACCAAACAAGTATCGGTTAGGAGTTTCAAGTCCAACAAAATCAGCTCGTATCGGCTTTTGCCTACCGAGGTTTTTGTTTACCAGAACGGCACTAAAAACTTTCGTTGCCCCTTGTTGTTGACAATAATCGTATATGGCTTTCAGAGTTATGCCTTCATCAAGAATGTCATCAATAAGTAAAATAGTTCGGTTTTTTAGATCAGTTTCCGGCTTATGCAGCCAATTAATTTCAGCGCCCGAAGTGGAATTGCGATAGCGGCTGGCATTAATCGCATCAATAGTGAGTGGAAAATTTAATCGTGTTAACAATTTTCCAGCAGTCACGATGCCGCCATTAAGCACGCAGAGCATGACTGGATTGGTTTCTGCCAATTGGGAATTGATTGTTTCAGCTATTTCATCAATGGCTTGTTCGACTTGTGCTTCGCTATAAATTTTTTCAGCGTTTTCTTCAACGCGTTTTATTTCGTCTATCATGCTGTCATTAGATTTAATTGTGAGGTGATTTCCTGCCATTTTTGGGTTTTACAAAGTCCGTCAAAATCGCCATGAATTTTGCCGAGCATATTTAGCAATCGTGATTCCCGAATGGAATTTGGTTGAATCGCAATGGTTTCCAAAACCTGTTCAGCGGCTTCAGGATTATTACACACCAGAATCATATCGCAACCCGCTTCTAAGGCTAGTTTGCCGCGGTCTGTGAAATCACCGATTCCGGCTGCGCCTTCCATGCTCAAATCATCACTAAAAACAGCGCCGTCAAAACCTAATTGCTGGCGAAGAATTTGTACAATCCAGATTTTTGAAAATCCCGCGGGTTTATCATCGACTTTTGGGTAGATAACATGAGCGGGCATAATGCCTTCTAGTCCTTCAGCAATGAGTTTTTTGAAAGGAATCAAGTCTTTATTCTGAATTTCATCCAAACATCTTTCATCAACAGGAAGTGCTAGGTGCGAATCAAGAGCAATGGCGCCATGCCCTGGGAAATGTTTACCAACTGCAGACATACCGGCCTGATTCATACCTTTTCTGAAAAGACTGGCCAGTTCGGCCGTTTGTTCTGGATCGGGGGAAAAAGAGCGATCACCAATTATTTCACTAATGCCGTAATCGACATCTAAAACTGGTGCAAAGCTGAAATCTATACCAACAGTTAATAATTCAGAAGCCATAAGCCAACCGGCTGATTGGGTGAGTTCCGGATGGTCGAGATAGCAAACAACTGGAGGCAGACGGGTAAATTCTTTTTGAAAACGTTGTACACGTCCGCCTTCCTGATCTACAGCAATGAGAATATGGCCGTTTCTTGTAGATTTTATCTGTCCGGTTAACTCAGTTATTTGATTTCTGTCATGGTAGTTTCGGGTGAATAAAATAACGGCTCCTGTATTAGGATGGGCAATTTTCTCTTTATCGTAAGAGCTTAGTTCTAGTCCTTCAATATCAATCATTACCGGACCGATGGGGAGGGTTTTATTCATGGTTAGAAATATTTTGTACTATATTTAAAGTATTTGAAATCAGGGTGACCAAAGTGCGAATTTTCCTAATCATTGGCTTTTTATGTTTTTCCGGCTTTATTTATGCTGATGATGAAACTCCAGAACCAGTGCTTGAGTATCTGGAAATGAGTCCAAAGTTTACCGTTAATTTAGCAGAACGGAAAAAATATTTGTTGGTTAATGTGCAACTCATGGTGGAAGGGATTGAAGCGGTTGATAAAATCAAAAAGCACTTTCCGTTATTAAGGCATCAATTAATTATGTATTTTAGTGGTCGTTTTGCTGCGGAGTTACAAACTTCAAAGCAGCGGGAAAAATTACGCCAAGGGGCACTAGAGACCATTCGCGAAACCTTGGATAAATATGAAAACAGTGATGGTCTCAGGGATTTGTTTTTTACCGAGTTTTTGGTGAGTTAAAAAGTCCCTATTTTTTTAAGATTAGCGATTATTTCAGGCGGCATTTTAAGATAGGCCATGTAGGCCGCATAACCAGCAAGTAATATAAAGATAATACCGCTTATGCGATGCAGAAGCTGAATTGAAATTTTTTGCAGAATTTTGCGTCCAGCAAAAACCCCAATTGCTGAGGTTGAAGCCAAGGCTAATGTTGATCCAGTCCACACCGCCATCGGCAAGGCAGTACTGCTGAGGGCAACGACCGCTAGTTGGGTTTTGTCTCCAAATTCGGCGAAGGTTATTAAAACAAGGGTGGCGATAAACATATTATGAATTTTCATTGGTGAGACATCGCCATCATCCTCTTCTTCATCTCTAGCTAACAAAGCATGAAAACCAAAACCAGCAAACAATAACATAACAATACCCGAGATTAGGTAATCAGGAATCCATGTTGCGATAACGCTACCAAAAATAACCGCGAGACCATTTAAAAAAATAAAAGCAGTGACTGCGCCTAAAAAAACCGGCATGGCTCGGTGTTTAAAAGCAAGGGTCATGCAAACCAGTTGGCTTTTATCGCCAAATTCAGCAGCAAAAATTAGAACAAAACTACTGGCTGAAACACTCAACCAGTGAAGCAGATCTTTTGAAAAAAAATTCAGGCTTTGCAAGTCAGAGAAATTAAAATCCATGGATTAACCAAGTAGATTATCCAGAACCATCATGATGATAAACCCGATCATCAATGAAAAGGTAGCAATTCTGGAGCGGCCGTTGGTATGGGTTTCAGGGATGATTTCTTCCGAAATAACAAACAGCATGGCGCCAGCCGCAAAACCCATGGCAATAGGCAGTAATTGTTCAAAGGCAGTGACCATGGTAATGCCCAGCAAGCCACCAACAGGTTCTACCAGCCCGGTTAGTGTGGCAATCCCAACTGCTTTCCATTTGTTATAGCCCAACCCCACTAGAGGTAAGGCAACGGCAAGACCCTCGGGTATATTTTGCAGGGCAATGGCTGTTGCTAAAATGGTGCCGTTTTTTATATCGCCCGATCCAAAACTTACTCCAACGGACAAGCCTTCAGGAAAATTATGGATAGTGATTGCAGCAATAAACAGCCAGATTTTTTTAATTGATTGTAATTGGGTATCAGTGGCTGAATCGAACTTGATGTGGGGTAAATGCTTATCGGTATAATGTAGGAACACCGCGCCCAGCATCATGCCAGCAGAAACAATCCAGATGCCTTTGCCTGGCCAGATTTGATTTCCATATTCAAAACCGGGAACCAAAAGAGAAAATGCTGTTGCTGCGAGCATAACGCCAGCAGCTGCACCTAATAAACTATTAAAAAGATCTTCGGATATGGTTTTAAAAAATGCTGCGGGTAATGCGCCTAGGCCGGTGGCCAAGCCGGCGAGAATGCTGGCAAGAAAACCAATAACGGCGATTTGACCAAAAAGACCATATAAGGTGCCGAAAACAATAATCTGCGAGGCTATGAATATTCCGGCAATAACCGCCCATCGTTTAGTTTTGGGCATCGCCTGAAGTTGTTTATATTTTTCGCAAGACTGAATTTTCGACCATTGTTCTTCCACAAAATCCTGGAATGGTGCTTCTTGTTGAGTTGTCATGTTGATTCCCACAAAAAAATTAAAAGAATAATACAGGTTTTTTGATGTAAGGTACAAATGATCAAGATTTTATCAAGTTATACTAAGAACTAAATAAACTGGAATACATAATGAAATTGAGGAAAAACCGCCATGGTCTGGTGGTTGTGAATACCGGGGAAGGTAAAGGAAAATCTACCGGCGCTTTTGGAATGGTTTTTCGGGCTGCTGGCTGGGGGATGCGGGTGTGTGTGATTCAATTTATCAAAGGCCAATGGCAAACCGGCGAACAAAAAGCGGCAGAACGTTTTGATAACATTGAGTGGCATGCTTTGGGGGATGGTTTTACCTGGGATACCAAAAATCCAGAGCAGGATATTAAAACCAGCGGGGAAATCTGGCAATTTAGTAAGCAGAAAATAATTTCAGAGAATTTTGATATGGTGGTGCTGGATGAAATTAACTATTGTTGCGGTTATCAATGGATTTCTGGGGTGGAAATAAGAGAATTCATTATTAACGAAAAGCCAGTCTGGTTGCATTTGATTTTGACTGGGCGAAATGCTGCGCCTGAAGTGATTGAAGTTGCAGATACGGTAACTGAGATGACCAATATTAAACATGCATATGCTCAAGGAATTAAGGCGGCGCAAGGGGTGGAATTTTAATCAGAGAGACTTTAACAGTTTTGCTGTTTTAGCCATTGATACGCATCCTTGATATTGCTGAAATAAGCAACGTTTTTATCGTTCAAAAAATAAAATTGTGCGTAGTACAAGTCATTGATTTTTCGGTTGGTATTGGGAATAACGAAAGCAATAGCGTCACCAATCATGTGTCTTTGGCTGGCAATCAATTTTTTCGCTTTGTCACATAGTATGTAGTTGCCGCTGATCAAGGCAATGATATTCAACCTTTTTGAGAATTTTTGTTTTATAACGCGGGATAGCGTTTTTACATCTTGATTAAAAATCTTTTCTTTGGTGTGAAGATCAATCAAAATGGTGTCACGATATTCCCTAACCTTGAATTTTTTATTGCTCATGTGTAGCGAATACCAAGTAATTTGTTGAATTTTGAATATATCGCAATTCTACAAAAAAATCACTCTTTAAATACTGATTTTTTACAGGAACATTTCCATTATTCAGATTCCTTAATGGCAAAGTGTCTGGGTTTTACCCATACGGCGCAGGCTATTCCGACAATGATAAAGCCATATCTGATAATTAGGCCAAGAATTAATCCCGGGTTATGTTCAACACTGTCACGAAGGCCCGGGGTAACAGCAATTGTCCAAATGATTGCAGGAATTAAATAGGCCAGAAAGCCAATTCCAGCGGCGGTTACTGGGTTTTTTTGGGATTCAAGTGCGCTTTGGTAATACCAAACCACAATTATTATAGCTGCTATTGCACCGATCATATTAGCAATGCTGTAAGTCAAATTAAAGAGAATATCGGGTAAAGATACATTTCTGTCGATAAAAAATCAAATTCATAAGATTTTTAATGCAATCTCAAAAAGGTAAGCTTTTACCAGCAATTCCCGCCCAAAAAAGAATTAGTGTTATATAAGGCTCTTAGAGGAATTAAAAATAAAGTTTTCGTAAACTTTTACAATTATTTTCAATATAATATACCCCAAACTTAATGTTTGAGGTAAATTAAGATGTCCCAACGAGGTTTTCGCCAGTCTCTTAGTCTTCCTGGTTTGCTTAAAAGCATGCGACAATTATTTGAACGGATACCTGATCCTAAATCGAGCACAACCATCCCCCTATCCGATCACCTGATGGCAGGACTTGCCCTATTTGGTCTCAAATATCCTTCCTTATTACAATTTGACCAAGAAAGAAACGAGAAACTGACTCGCGCCAACCTGAAAAGTCTTTACGGTATTCAACAAGCCCCCAGTGATACCTATCTCAGAGAAAGACTAGATGAAGTCGATCCTCGAAGTTTACGCAAAAACTACACACAATTGCTTCATTTATTACAACGAGGTAAAGGCTTGGAAGGGTTTGCTTATTTGGATGACCATTATTTATTATCAATTGATGGGACGGGGTATTTTTCATCGTCAGACGTTCATTGTGATCAATGTTGTGAAAAACATCATCGTGATGGCCGTGTGACCTACTATCATCAATTATTAGGCGCCGTTTTAGTGAATCCTAATCACAAAGAAGTCTTTCCTCTGGCCCCTGAACCCATTTCGAAGCATGATGGAGCAAATAAGAATGATTGTGAACGGAATGCGGCAAAACGCTTTCTTAAAGACACACGGCGAGAACACCCGCACATGAAGTTTATTGTGATTGAAGATGCTTTGGCATCCAATGCGCCTCACATCAAGCTACTTGAGGCATTAAACTATCGTTACCTGCTTGGTGCAAAACAAACAGATCACAAATTCCTATTCGACTGGGTTGATACCGCACCGACAGCCGCTTATCACGAGTTAACGGATGAAAAAGGCGTGACACACCGCTTTCGCTACCTCAATAAGGTACCACTTAATGATGCTAATTTTGAATTAGAGGTCAACTTTCTGGAATATTGGGAAGTTAAACCGAGTGGTAAGACAACCCATTTTTCCTGGGTGACAGATCTGACGATCACCTGCGACAATCTCATGCAGTTGATGCGGGCTGCAAGAGCACGCTGGAAAGTCGAAAATGAAACCTTTAATACCCTGAAAAACCACGGCTATCACTTTGAATATTAGACGACAATTACCCTGTCCGGTTGAGTGAAATACCAGATAAACGAACTTTTTCCCAAAAAGGAGGTTCATTTGTCTGGTTTACACATCACTCAAAAACAGAGGAATCTTTACATG